>CALKNZ010000047.1 GCA_938091995.1 uncultured Luminiphilus sp.
AAGGCCGCTAAAGACTTAGAGCCATCCTTGAAGCCATACAGCAGGGTCTTTTAATGTCGACCACTCAATGTCAAAAAAACGATTAGACATAACCGCATTCAACTCACATTCGATGACTACACCGTCATCATCAAATGCTACGCGGCTCACGACAAAATGCTTTTCTTTGTTGATGGGACGTATTGCAGTCCATTTGCTGTTCAGTAATTTTTTTGGGTTAATTTGATTCATAGCGATTGTCTGGATGTCAGATTACCTTGAGTGATGAAAACACAAATGAAGGCAGATTTACGATAACGGTCCTAAGGCCTGAATAGGCAAAAATGGGCAGAAGACCGCCGACAAAATCGCCTCAGAGTTTATGTTTCTGCGCAACGACTATCGTGATTTCAGTGTTCTTAAGTCAGCATGACACACAAGAAATAACATAAGGAACAACCGCCAACCAACGTTCCGCCCAGCCCTGGGCAATGTCTTTGGATCCCGCCACGCGGGGTTTCCAAGCCCTAAGTAGGGGCATTGGTGCTTTCATCGCGTTGATCACGCAACCATGTGCGGCGAATCTTACCGGCCTCATTGCGCGGCAGTGTCTCGACCAGCTCAATTGTTCTGGGAACCTTATAGCTGAGTAACTGTTCTCGACAAAGGTCCAAGAGCTCCAGGGACAACGCCTCTGCGTTCCCGTCTGAGATGGGTTCCACAACCGCATGAACCCGACGGCCAAGATCATCATCTTCTAGGCCTATCACGGCAGCATCACGAACCTTTGGATGCTGGGTAATCACGGCTTCCACCTCCGCAGGGAATATATTTGAGCCTCCCGAGATAATTAAGTCCGTGCGTCGATCGGCGAGGTACAGATAGCCTTCGTCATCTACCCAGCCCAGATCACCCACGCTGGTAAAGCCCTCACGAAGATTCTCGAGGGGGTTTGATCCGAGATATTCACAGGGTGGTGGCGCGCCGGCAATACGGGTGAAAATTTCCCCGACTTCACCGTTTGGCAGCGGTTCGCGCTGCTCATCTAGGATTAAAATTTCTGTGCCAATACCTTTGCCGACACTGCCTTTATGCTGCAGCCATTCGTTACCATCAATAATCGTTAGCCCGTTGGCTTCGGTCGCGGCCCATAGCTCCAAAACCCGGTTGCCTCCGAGTTTTTCAATAAAACCTTCTTTCGCCCAGGCCGGACAGGGCGCCGCTAAGTGCCATACAACACGGACAGAATCCAGCTTCATGGTAGGCCAATTAGGGTCTCTGAGCATGCGCTGCATCATCGTGGGTACCAGGTTAAGCACCGTGGGCCGGTACTTTTCAACCAATTCAAGACAGCGCGCGGCATTGAATCGTTCATTAAGTAGCACTCGGCCACCACGGATTAGCATGTTCAGGGAAAACCAAAAGGGTCCATTGTGGTAAAGCGGTCCCGGGGAGTACTTGAGATCACCGGGCTCAAAGCGCATGAGTTGGGGGATCACCGGATTTTGTGGGTCGAAAAGCGCATCCCCGGTGGTCAGGATGAGTTTGGGTTTTCCCGTGGAGCCGCCAGACGCCAAGGCTTTAATAGGATTGCTGATGCGCGCAGGTAGGGGCTCGGTGATGGGGCCTCGGTCCCGAAAGTCATCTGGGTCCAGGGTGGGCTGATCGAAGTGTTGTTTGGAGATCATCAGAGGTGGCTTGGCGAGTGTAATGAGACCGGCCAGTTCGCTCTCGGGCAGCCGATTGCTGACGGGCATAGGGGTGCCACCGGCCTTTAAAATGGCCACAGCTGACACTAGAAACTGATTGCAAGTGGGCAGATGTATGGGTATCAAGTCGCCGGGCTTAACGCCGTGATCTATCAGTGTCAGCGCCAACTGGTTAGACCAATGTCTCAGTTCGTCTCGTGTGACGGTTTCTTCAGCCCCTGAGTTCATGGCGGTTGTTAGTAAGATCTCATGGGGCTGACTTTCAGCCAAAGCATCTAATATGCCCCCCAGAGTTTTCATTAATACAGTCATTTGAGTCCTTTAATGTTTATGCTGTGCGCAATTTCAGCGTTGCAATCAGGTCTCTCGTTACAATAGGAAGGCTGTTTTCGGGAGAGTCTCGAAAACGCCTATATTTGCGTTCGTGCTGTCATGCACGGACTCAACATTGTATCTTGCTGGTCGAAGTTCGGGTTGAGTTGTGATCAAAAAAAGAATTCGAGAGGAGTAGGGTGATTTGGATCCATTGAGTCAGGCAGCACTGGGGGCCGTTGTGCCTCAGGTGGTTATGCGCCATCGCGATATTGCACGTTTGACCTTAGTGGGTGCGCTGGCCGGTATGGCGCCGGATCTCGATGTGTTGATTAGCTCAGAGCAGGACCCTTTGCTGTTCCTCGAATATCACCGCCAATTTACCCACTCCCTGATATTTATTCCGGTGGGCGCCTTGCTGTGTGCCCTGGCGTTCTGGAAGACCATTGGGCGGGGGATTGATTTCTTGACGCTTTGGCTCGCTTCAATATTGGGCTACTTAACCCACGGGCTACTCGACGCATGCACAACCTACGGCACCTTGTTGCTCTGGCCGTTTTCAGACGTTCGCATTGCTTGGAATACGATAGCAGTTATAGACCCACTATTTACACTACCGCTGTTGTTTGGCGTGTTGTGGGGCGTCTTTCGTCAGTCTGTTTGGGCGCCGCGCCTCGGACTGGTTTGGGCCATGGCCTATCTTGCTTTGAGCAGTTTTCAGCATGATCGTGCACTTGCCATTGGGGAGGGCCTGGCGGAATCTCGGGGGCATAGCGTCACATCGGTGTCTGCTAAGCCCACGCTGGGTAATATTCTGCTTTGGAAAGTGATTTACCGCTATGAGGGACAATTCTGGGTAGATGCAGTTCGCGTGGGTGTAACTGCTCAAGTCTTTCCCGGTGGCTCTGTTGCCGCGTTTGATCCCCGAGTACATTTGACCTGGCTGCAGCCGGGTTCACAGCAAGCTCTGGACCTTGAGCGCTTCCGCTGGTTTTCTAACGATTACTTGGCGATAGACGAATCAGATCCCTTCCTTGTTGTTGATATGCGGTATTCACTGCTGCCAAATGAAATAAAGGGCTTGTGGGGTATTCAGTTTGATCCAGAAGCCGACGCCATGCAGCATGTCAGTTACCAGACACAGCGCAGCGTCGATAGTGGCCGTGCCAAGCGCCTCTGGGGTATGTTGCGAGGCGATGAGCCGGAAAGTCTAGGGGGCTTATAGGTCAAGCCCCCTGTTCGGCACTGACTTAAGCGCCCCTTTAAGCTATCTCGGATTGATAGTACGCCATCAAGATTTCCGCGACTTCAGGGCGGGAAAATTCTGGAGGTGGGGCAATGCCATCACTCAACAGCTCGCGAACTTTGGTACCCGAGAGTAAAACAAAGTCATCTTTATCGTGATCCGGTGCCTCGCGCATCATGACGACTTTGTTCAGCTTCTTGGACCAAGCCGTATGATCGGCACTGAAAATCTCGATTTCGAGGGCATCTTCAGGCACTGACTCGGTGAAGATAGTTTGGGCCTCAAAGGGGCCATAATAGTCGCCGACCCCCGCATGGTCCCTACCGACAATCAGGTGGGTGGCCCCCATGTTTTGGCGGAATACCGCGTGCAGTACGGCTTCTCTGGGGCCGGCGTACAACATGTCAAAGCCGTAGCCGCTTACCATGACCGAGTTAGGGGGGAAGTAGACATCGACCATCTTACGGATGCAGGCATCACGCACGTCAGCGGGTATATCTCCCGCTTTAAGCTTACCTAAAAGCATGTGCACGATGCAGCCGTCTGCTTCAAGGCGTTCCATGGCCATGCGGCACAGCTCTTCATGGGCTAGGTGCATGGGGTTGCGGGTCTGAAACGCCACAACCTTGTGCCATCCACGCTGCTCTATGTCGGCACGAATCTCAACGGCAGTTTGAAAAGTGCCGGCAAACTCTTCGCTGAAGTAACTAAAATTTAAAACCTGAATGGAACCAGAGAGCAGGTGATTGCCCAGTTGTGTGAAGGTCGCAACGCCGGGATGACTCGCGTCACCAGTACCGAAAATCTGTTCCGCCATAACGCCTATTTGTTCGTCAGTGACAGACTCTGTAGCCGTGACATCCATAATCGCAAGTACAGGATGCCCATCGACATTGGGATCTCGAAGGGCAATGCGGCTTCCCGCACTGATACTTTTGTCTTGCGTGAGGTTAATCACCGGTACGGGCCAAAAGAGTCCGTCGCAGGTACGCATATCTTTGGCGACCGACAGTGCATCTGCTAAGTTCATATAGCCTTGAAGGGGATTGAAATAACCGGCACCCAGCATCACTGCGTTCGCGGCAGCCGCTGAATTTAATAGCAGCGAGGGAAGGCCCTCAGCTTCTGCCAACAGTTGTGCTCTTGTGTCACTGTCTGCAACGTAAAGGGGCAGTAATACATCTGAACCATGGGGCTTAATCATAATTAATTCTCTTATTAGGCAGCTAAAATGCCGCGCTCTTCCAAATAGTCAATAAGCAGGTCAACTTCAGCTTCAAGACTCATTTGGTCTGTATGCAAATGGATTTCCGGTGACTCGGGGGCTTCGTAGGGGTCGTCGATACCCGTAAAATTTTTGATCTCACCTGCTCGAGCTTTTTTGTACAGCCCCTTGGGATCGCGCTTCTCTGCTTCCTCAAGAGCACAGTCAACAAAGACTTCGATGAAGGTCATGCCAGACTCGACATGTAACGCTCGCACCTGATCGCGGTCAGCGCGATAAGGGCTAATAAAGCTGCTGAGTGCGATGACGCTGGAGTCAACAAATAGCTTGGCTATTTCACCAATACGTCGAATATTCTCTGTGCGGTCTTCCGCAGAGAAGCCGAGGTTTTTGTTGATGCCAAAGCGAATATTGTCACCGTCAAGACGGTAGCTTAAATGGCCACGCTCAAACAATTTTGCCTCTAATGCCACCGCAATTGTACTTTTGCCGCTCCCTGACAACCCGGTGAACCATAGTGTGGCACCTTGCTGCTTCATCATTCGATCACGATCAGCTCGTGTAATTTCACCGTCATGCCAATGTACGTTGGTCGCTTTCTGTTCGGTCATCGGAGGTCTCCATTTATGAGGGCGGGAATTGTAGGTTTTTATTGTCTACTTGTTAAATTGTTTTCTTAGGTACAATCAACCTATTTATTAAATACTTTAGAGAGAACGGATGCGTGTACCAAGAAATGAGCCCCTGAGGTTTTCCCTACGCCAGTTGGAAATTTTTATTGCCGTTGCGAGTACTGGGACAACCGCAGAAGCAGGGCAGGTTCTCGCAATGTCGCAGTCGGCCGTGAGTGCGGCCCTAAAAGCTCTGGAAAATAACCATAACGCCGAGCTCTTCGATCGTATTGCCAATCGCCTCGTGTTGAATCCTACGGGGCGCCAACTGGAGGTGAGATCACGCCTGTTGCTCGAAGAGGCCCGTCAACTACAGGGTGAGTTGTTATCAGCATCGCCCTCAGGCGATCTTAGTATTAGTGCGAGTTTCACTATTGCTAACCATTTGATGGTTGACTACCTCGCGGCATGGTTGACCCGATACCCACTGGCTAGAGTTGACATCACGCCCGGTAATACCCCCGATGTGGTAGCTCGGGTGCTGAATCGAGAAAGTGAGTTGGGACTCATTGAGAATGAAACAGGCAGCAAGGGTGTAGATTTAATTCCCTGGGTCGAGGACGAGCTATTCGCATTCTGTGCCCCTAAACACCCGTTAGCGCGGGCAGGGCGGTTAACGGAAGCCGACATTCTCCGAGTTGATTGGATTTTGCGAGAGCCTAACTCCGGTGCACGGTCATTATTTGATCAGGTTTTTGCCTCTTTGGTACCCCAGCTGCGGGTGCGCTTGGAGTTGCGTCATAACGAACCCATTTTAAGAGCTGTGGAGCAGGAGTTAGGCGTAGGCTGTTTGTCGGAGAAGGTCTTGGCGCCACACCTAGAGCAGGGCGCACTGGTCGCGCTGTCCCTACCAAAAAAGTTGCGTCTAAGACGCAAGTTTTACTTTTGCCAGCGCCGACAGCGTCACCATAGACCCGAGGTAACTGAGTTTCTCGATCTTTGCCGGGGTGCAAGTGACTCCGGCTAACGCAATACAATAAGCGGCGAGAGGCTGCTTTGAATCATTCGTATGGTATTGCTGCCCAAAAACAAATGCCTAACTTTGGAATGTGCGAAAGCCCCCATGATGAGCAACCCAATATCATTCTCGCGTTGGTAGTTGAGCAGTGAGTCGGTGACGCCTCCATCAATGAGCCTTGAGGTAACCTCGTAGCCCTCATCTTTCAATCGCATAGTTGCTGTCTCAAACTTGTCGATGTGCCCTGTATCATGATGGCCAACCATCACTAAGTGGCAGGGCAGTCCCGCTAACAGTCCACCTTTGATAATACGATCAAGAGAACGTTCGGCGGTATCTCGACCGTCATAGGCCAACATGAAACTCTGGGGCGCAGTGAACTGTGCGCCGGTGATCAGAATTGACGTGTGCACTTGTCGAATCAGTGATTCGATATGGGAACCAAGGGCTGTGAATTCACCGGCGTGGTCGGTACCCACTTTACCGACGACCATCAATCGGGCCTGAGCCTCGAGCTCAACGAGTGCCTCTACAAAATCGCCATGTCTGAGCAGCGTTTCAACGTTAGTGGCACCGTGGGCCATAGCGCGGCTTTCTGCCTCAGTTAAAAGCGTCTTGCCATACTGCATTGCAAGGCGACCGCGTTCTTGATCGAGTTGGGCCATTCGCTCAAGCAGTTCAGATTGGGCGCCTAAGCCAATGGTGCCGCTCCAGTCATCAGCACCGTGCTGTTGACGTCGCTCGAGGGTATGTAAAAGCAGTAGCCGGCGTTTCAACCGAGATGCTACCCAGGCCGCAGCTTCGCAAACCGCCAGTGAACCCACTGAGCCGTCAACACTTGCGATAATTTTTTCTTCTTCTTGTTCCAAGGTTTAGTGCGCTCCCATTAATTTCTCGACTTCTGCTGGGTCGTTATGAATGCCGAATTTATCTACCACGGTTTCTGTAGCTTCATTCATACCATGGATCGTGACCTCAGCGCCCTCCCGTCGAAATTTAATCACGACTTTATCCAATGCTGCGACCGAGGTGACATCCCAAAAATGCGCAAGGGACAAATCAATCACGACATGTTCTACAGCCTCTTTAAAGTCAAAAGCGGCAATGAACTGCTCGCTAGAAGCAAAGAAAACTTGACCGATAACTCGGTAAGTTTGAGCGCCAAGCTCGGGTTCAGGGTCGGCTTTTACCACCATGAATCGGCCAATCTTGTGGGCAAAGAACAGTGATGCCAGCAAGACGCCTACGAAAACACCGATGGCAAGGTTGTGAGTCGCAACTACGACAATGACCGTAGTAATCATGACGATGTTGCTCGACACGGGATTCTTTCTTAAATCGCGAATAGAGACCCAAGAAAAAGTGCCAATAGAAACCATGATCATAACGGCAACCAAGGCAGCCATGGGTATCTGTTGTAGCCAGCTGTCTAAGAAGACCACCATAATAATGAGAACACTGCCGGCGGTTAGAGTGGAGAGTCGCCCTCGACCACCCGATTTCACATTAATTATGGATTGTCCGATCATGGCGCAACCGGCCATACCACCAAAGCATCCCGATACGACATTGGCAACGCCTTGACCTTTACATTCCTTGTTTCTATCGCTCGGTGTATCGGTGAGATCATCAACGATGGTGGCGGTCATCAGGGATTCCAAGAGACCGACGACGGCGAGGCCAACGGAATAGGGCAGGATAGTGATAAGGGTTTCCAGGTTCAAAGGGATATCAGGAAGCAAAAAGATGGGCAGCGTATCGGGTAAATCTCCCATATCTCCCACCGTTCTAATATCCAGACCCAACAGAATACTGACCGCAGTCAGAGTAATAATACAGACCAAAGGGGAGGGTATGGCTCTGCCGATAAGCGGTAGGCGGGGAAATAAATAAATGATTCCCAAGCCAGCCGCGGTCATTGCATAGACATGCCAGGTGACTTGCGTCAGTTCCGGTAACTGCGCCATGAAGATGAGTATGGCCAAAGCGTTAACAAAGCCAGTCACTACCGAGCGCGAGACAAAGCGCATGAGTTCGCCCAGTTTTAGGTAGCCTGCAATGACTTGCAGCACGCCCGTCAACATAGTGGCAGCCAGTAGGTATTCCAACCCATGTTCTTTCACTAGCGTCACCATTACCAAAGCCATCGCACCTGTTGCTGCGGAAATCATGCCCGGACGTCCACCAACAAAGGCGATAACCACGGCAATGCAAAAGGATGCGTAAAGTCCCACTCGGGGATCGACCCCAGCGATAATGGAAAAAGCGATGGCCTCTGGAATGAGCGCAAGGGCCACGACAAGCCCTGCAAGTAGGTCTGCTCGGATATTCCCGAACCATTCGTCCTTGAGTGTTGTAAGCATGGTGATAACCGAATTGACTGAGGAGGCGTAAACTATTCGTGATGCGGTTCTTATCGGATCAACGGCCGATGCTAGAACCCTTGAACAGACTTGTGAGGGAGCGCAGGGTAGTACATTAAGTGGGCTGCACACAATGCGGTTGGCCAATGTCCAGTGCGTGAATGCAGTCGTGATCACCGCGCTTTACGTGCATAATGTCCGACCTACTGCCCCCGTTAGGAGAAATCCCTTGGAAGAGCAATATCAGACCATGAAAACGCAGCTTTCTCATGATCTGCTGCAGGTGGCATTGCGGCTGGTCTTCGCACTGATGCTGCTCTGGATTTGTGCCAAAATCTTCGCGCCTTTCGCGAGCATTATGCTGTGGGCACTCATTCTTGCCATTACGCTCTATCCCCTATATTTGAAAATTCAAAGTTCCTTGGGTTGGAGTGACGGCCGCACAGCGACATTAGTCGCCTGCACTGGGCTGGTGTTGCTGGGGGTTCCCACTGCATTGTTAGGCATGTCGCTGGTGGACCACGTTGCCTCCATCCTCAATGCCTGGCAGCAGGGCACGCTGGAGGTAGCGCCGCCGGATGAATCAGTGAGGGCGTGGCCGATGATTGGCGAGCGTGTTTATGAGATTTGGCTAGAGGCCTCTGACAATCTTGCGGCGCTATTAACCGATCATGGCGAAGAGGTGCGGGGGCTGATCAAACGTGTGCTAGGCGGTACGACGAGTATGCTGGGCACGGTTGGCGTATTTCTATGCGCTATCGTGGTTGCAAGCATCATGATGGCCTACGGACAGTCGGGTGATGCGGCCATGAAGCGTATCGCTGTGACGCTGGTGGGTGATGCCAGAGGTGAGCAACTGCAGGCACTGTCGGTAGCAACCACGCGCTCAGTCGCTACGGGCGTTATTGGGGTGGCAACGATTCAATCGCTGTTGTTGGGTATCGGTTTTCTTTGGGCCGGTGTCCCTGCTGCGGGTGTTTTGGCTGTAGTGGCACTTGTCACCGGCATTATTCAGCTACCTGCGCTGCTGGTCACGCTCCCGGTACTGATCTGGATTTGGACCTCAGGCGGCGATTCAACGCTTATGGACGGGGTTATTACCGTTTATTTAATTATTGCGGGCCTTGCAGATAACGTGCTCAAACCAATGCTTCTCGGTCGAGGTGTGGATGTGCCTATGCCTGTTGTGTTGATTGGAGCGCTGGGCGGCATGGTGGGTATGGGGTTGATTGGGTTGTTTCTAGGTTCGGTGATCCTCGCCATAGGCTATCAACTTATGTGGGCGTGGGTGGATCGCGAAACGCTGCCCGCCCGTAACGAAAATAGTGAAAGCACCTAGGGTTTTGTTCACCCCTGTTTAGTATGAGTTCAAACCGTCGTGAATAAACGTTTCGTTTCTGCATGCTTTTGGTCGATGCTTTCGGTGGGTTGTGCCACCGTTGGGCCCGATTATGAGCCGCCAGATGACAGCTGGCTGGAAGGCCTTGAGGTATCTGTTTACGGGGAGTCGGTCACTGTGGTCGCTGAGTCAGACAGGGCGACGCAGCGGTGGTGGCAGCAATTTGACGACCCAGTGCTCGATGCGCTTATCGAAGAGGCTCGGGTCGAAAATCCGGGACTTAGGATTGCCGGTCTTCGCGTTTTAGAAGCCCGCGCGCTTGCTGCAGCCGCTGGCGCGACGCTTTATCCACAGGTGCAAACTGTCAATGGGCAGGCGGCTTATGCCAAGCGCAGCAGTGGCGCCGGGGAGAGCGGATTTAGTAGTTGGGATGCCGGTTTTTCTTTGGGTTGGGAGCTGGACTTCTGGGGGCGTTTTCAGCGTGGCATTGAGTCAGCTGATGCCGCTTATTTCGCTTCCCTTGCTAATCAACGCGATGCACAGGTGCTCCT
Organism: uncultured Luminiphilus sp.; assembly: GCA_938091995.1. Lineage (GTDB taxonomy): Bacteria > Pseudomonadota > Gammaproteobacteria > Pseudomonadales > Halieaceae > Luminiphilus. The sequence continues at coordinate 10,354 of CALKNZ010000047.1, forward strand.
GGCTGCAACCGTGGCGGATATCTATTGGCAGTACCGCGTAACTCAGGGGCGAATTACAATCTTGAATAAAAATGCGGTCCTACAGTCCCGCAGTTATGACATTACCAAACAAATGTTTGAGGCTGGGCAGCAGTCTGAGTTGGATTTGCAGCAGGCACGTACACAGTACTTAGCCACACTGGCGGTTTTACCCTCTTTAGAACAAGCGGTAGGGCAGCTTGCGAATGCGCTTTCCGCGCTTTTAGGACGCGCGCCGGGTGAGTTAAATGAGCGACTATCGAATGAGACGTCGGCACCGACAGTGCTGCCTAATAGCCATCGTGTTGAGTTGTCGGTGCTCCCCGCCGTGCTTATTCAACGTCGCCCTGATGTCCGCGCAAGTCTGTGGGCCGTAGCCGCACAGTCTGCGCAAATTGGCCTTGCGGAAGCCGACTACTATCCCTCGATAGCGATTGGAGGCAGCCTCGGTTGGTCTGGGAATTCTCTGACTTCTCAAGATAGCGCCGGGTTACTGGGTGTTGGACCCGCAGTGAGTTGGACCGTGTTTGACTGGGGAAGAATCGCCAACAATATTCGCATTCAGGATGCGCGGCTGCAGCAGGCATTAGAGCTTTACCGAAATACTGTTCTCAACGCCGCCAGGGAAATTAATGACGCATCGATAGCGTTAGATAAGACCGAAGAACAACGGATTCTTCTGGTGGAAACTGTTGATGCATCTGAGCGCGCACTTGAAATTGCAAGTACACGTTATCGAGAGGGTTATGCCGATTTTCAACGGGTTCTTGATGCACAACGGGTCGTTTTTACACAGGCTGATAGGAAGCTCCAAAACGACGGTCAGCATCTCAGGGCTATTGTCGCTATTTACAAAGCCTTGGGCGGCGGCTGGAACCCAGATGCGATGCACGAAATGTTGCCCCCCGAGATTCTTGAGCAGATGCAGGAGCGCTCGGACTGGGGTGAATTGCAATCACTGCGGGTTGGCGATGAGCAGTCGGCTCCCAATCAATCCATCCCTAGTGAAGTGGAGTCAAAATAATGAGCGAAGCGGCCACGGAAAATGGCGCCAAAACGATCAACCGTGGTGCAGGCATAGTTGTATTGGTATTGGTTGCATTACTGGCATGGTATATCTCGGCAGACCGTCTAACTCCCTATACGTCTCAGGCCCGCATTGAGGGTTTTGTTGTTGGGGTTGCACCAAAGGTAGCGGGTCTGATTACCGAAGTTAATGTGGTTAATAACCAAAGCGTAGTCGCTTCAGATGTGCTTTTCACCATTGATCAATCTGATTATTTGATTGCGCTACAGCGCGCAGAATCTGATTTGGAAAAAGCTCGACAGCAATTGGCAGCAGGTGATGCGGGTGTCGATGCTGCCCGAGCCGGATTGGATGCGGCGTTGGCCAATGAGATGAAAAGTCAAAAGGACTTTGAGCGCCTGAGTCGGCTTTACGCACAGGATTCTGGCACGATCTCAGAGCGAAGATTAGAAATGTCTGAGGCCTCCTTGGTTGCAGCAACTGCTCAGGTCGTTGCAGCCCGTGCGACCATCCAGCAGGCTATCGATGCGAAAGGTGGTGACGATGATAGTAGCAATGCGTTTTTAAAGTCAGCGCAAAGCGCATTAGCTAAGGCTCAGCTCGATCTTGCGAATACCTCCGTCACAGCAGCCAAGTCGGGCGTGATTACTGATCTTCGAGCTGAGGTCGGGCAATTTTCAGGGGTGGGTAAGCCGGTGATGACGCTGGTGGCAACAGATGAACTCTGGATAAATGCGGCTTTTACCGAAAACAATTTAAGTGCCCTGAACGAGGGCGCTGAGGTTGAATTGCTATTTGATGTTTTGCCTGGACAAGTCTATAGCGGCCGTGTCCTATCGGTGGGTCTTGGTATTAGCGCCTCTCAAAATACCCAGCCGGGTACGTTACCCTCAGTTCAAAATAATCGTGATTGGCTTCGTCAGGCGCAGCGGTTTCCTGTGCAAATAGCGATAAACGACCTGTCCGATAACAGTCTGAAACCCGCCTTACGCATTGGTGGGCAGGTTTCTGTGGTGGCTTATGGTGATGCACCTTGGATATTGGAAGCACTAGCCTGGATGAGTATCCGGATTCGTAGTTTTCTGTCTTATGCCTATTGAAGCGCGCCGGACTTTCCGCCTTGCATTGACCGTCACCTTGGCTTTGGTTTTGGCTTACGGCAGCGGTATTGCCGTTCCCTATCTGGCGCCATTATTGGCGCTTATCCTCACCCTAAAACCGGCGCCCCCTATGCCTGCGGGCAAGCTGCTTGTGCTTGCTCTGGCGCTAGCACTCATACTCTGGATAGGTCTTTTGGTTGCGCCGATTATGGAGCAATATGCGCCGGTGGGGCTCTCGCTAGTAGCGCTAGGACTTTTTGTAAGTAGTCGGCTGAGTCTTGGAGGGGACAAGGCTGCCGTCGGTACACTTCTTGCGATGAGCTTGACGTTAATTTCTGCCCTAGGCGTTTTCAGTCTTGCGCTGGCACAAACTTTGGTTTCCATGTTAGTTGCTGCTGTGGTCATAGCTGTCGTGAGTCAGTGGGTGGTCTATCCCTTTTTTCCGGAATCTGAATTGGAGGCTGAGGCTACGTCTGTGGCCCAAACTACCGATGAAGAACTGGCCGAAAAACGTCTGACAGAACAGACCTCAGCAGTGCGGGCTGTAGTTGTTATTTTGCCTGCCTATTTATTCTTACTCATCAACCCAACGGGCCATACGCCGGTTATGATGAAATCGATTCTTCTGGCTCAGGCGCCATCTGTTATTGAAGCGCGCCAAGCAGCTATCGAATTACTCGGCGCAACTGTAGTTGGCGGTTTTTTGGCTGTATTGCTTTGGTTTGGGCTGAAGTTATCGCCTCGGCTTGATATTTTTGCGCTGCTGATCTTATCAGTCATGATTGGGCTGGCCCGTAAGTTATATGTTCCAGGAGAAACGCGGTTGTCTCAGCAGTTTTGGATTGATGCTTCAGTAACCATGCTTATTCTTCTAGGTCCTGCTGTCGCTGACAGCGCTGCGGGGAAGGACCCATACCAGGCTTTTCTATTTCGTTTTGGCATGTTTTTTCTGGTTGCAGTGTATGCATGGGGCAGTATGGTCTTGCTCAATCGTTTAGGCTGGCTAGGTGGTAGGCAAGAAGGAGTGGTGACATGATAACAACGCTTGCTGTCGGTTTCGCCGCAATGGTGGTGTGCTTGTTAGTACAAGGCGTGCTGCTTTTTTTGGCCACTCGTTATTATGCGACTCATCTGAACTGGGTCAAAAGCGATTCGCGAACGATGACCATGCTACTCATTGCGCAAGTCATGCTGATGTTAGTGCTGGGCAATCTCACTCAAGGGGGTATTTGGGCGCTACTTTTCATTTTCTTGGGTGAGTTCAGTGACTTTGGCACGGCCTACTATTTTTCATTGGTCAACTTTGCCACCCTTGGTTATGGCGATATTGTCATGTCTAATCAGTGGCGAATATTGGGGCCTATTCAAGCAATTAACGGTGTTTTGATGATTGGCGTTTCGACCGCTTCAATTACTGCGGTAGTGCATGACGCTTTTCAGCGCTCATGGATTAAGCGCAACCCAGATGTGAACGCGTCGGATCAATCGGTAGAAAAACCGTAACCACTGTTAAATTGACTTGAACTAACTGCCTCAAGAACTCGTACTCTCGCTATGATTAAAAACTAAGAGATGCTCATGCGATTATCTTCAGTATTTATTGCAGCAGTAATACTACTGAGCACGGCTTTGCTGGGCTGCTCACAACCACCTATGAAGCCTGTTTTAGGTGCCGAAGTTGCGACGGAGTCCGGGCGGGTGACAGGCGTTGCGTCGGATCAACACGTTATTCACTGGTATGACATTCCTTTTGCGCAGCCTCCTGTGGGAGCTTTGCGTTGGCGTGCGCCGCAACCTTACAGGAACCCTAGCGCAGAAATTATGCCCAGAGAGAGCGCGCTGTGTGTGCAAGAATCAGGGGCAATCTCCAGTACCGAAGGCAACGCGCTCGTAGGTTCTGAGGACTGTTTGTACCTCGATATTGTCGCTCCGAAGGCTTTTCGTGAGGGGGCATTACCCGTGATGGTATGGATTCATGGGGGCGGTAATACTTCGGGCACTAAGGATACCTACGATTTTTCGGTACTCGCTCATGATCAGCAGGTGGTGGTGGTCACGATTAATTATCGTTTAGGGCCTCTTGGTTGGCTTACCCATCCGGGTATTCAGGGCGAGGCGGAGGGACTCGACAGAAGCTCTAATTTTGGCCAGCTGGACATTATTGCGGCTCTGCAATGGACGCAACGTAATATTCAAGCCTTTGGTGGTAATCCGGACAATGTCACTATTTTCGGTGAGAGCGCAGGGGGTCACAATGTCTACGCCATGTTGGTATCTCCGCTGACCGAAGGATTATTTCATCGCGCTATAGCTCAGTCACCCTATACAACGTCGGTGACCCCGCGAGAGGCATTCAATCAAAATCGTGAGTTTCCGGAATTAGATCGAGGTAGTTGGGAACTGGTGCAGGCAATCGGTTTGGATCCCGAAGCGGCGTCCGGGGAGGCATTACGGTCGATCGATCCCTACCGACTATTGGAAGTTTATTACGACCTGGAAAAAGATCACTTAAGTCCCTTATCTACTGCAGATGGGATTGTGATACCTAAGGCCGGGATGGCGCAGGCTTTAGCTGATCCGCAATACGCGAAGTCTGTTCCGGTTTTATCCGGCTCTAATCGTGACGAGGTCACCTTGTGGATGGGTTTGAACCGTTATTTTGTGAAAGGCGATCCCGTACTCTTTGGTTTGCTGCCGCCCCGTATGTCGATCAAGGACGAGCAGACTTATCGTTATTGGGTCGATTTACGTTCTCGTGCTTGGAAATCGCTGGGCGTAGATCAGGCCATGTTTAACTTGGGCGAAGCGGGATATCAGGGTCTGTATACCTACCGCTTTGACTGGGACGAGCAAACTGAGAGCTGGTTTATTTCATTTCCTAACCTCTTGGGAGCAGCTCACGGCGCAGAAATAGCCTTTATTATGGGGGGACCCATGTTCGGCCCTGTCGGCGATTATATGTATCCTGATACCGCGTCTGCTGCAGAAATGACGCAAATTATGATGCAAGCTTGGGGGACTTTCGCTAGAGAAGGACAGCCCGGAGCGGTAGCAGGAAAATCATGGCCGCCTTTCAGTGCCAATGCACCTCACACCATGATCCTCGACGGTATTGAGGGTAGTAGAGTCGCCATGGACAGCCCTACATTAGGGCAGTTATTGCGGGAAATTGAGGCGCCTTCCAGTCTTAGTGCTGATGAACGATGTCTACTCGTTTGGGAAATGGTGACGAATATTGCCAGCCCTAGTTACAACGAATACGGCAGATGGAACAGCGGTGAATGTGCTGAGTTTGATGTTCGTGGGACCAAAGATGCTATCGAAGCGGCCTTAATAGATCAGTATGGTTCAACGTCACTGCCCTAGGTCGAATCTTATGGGTCTGCTGGAGCGTTTGTTTTGGCGGCTTACGTCAACTCTTGGCCGGCTTGAGCGCACGCCTCTAAATGTTGGCTTCGGTAACCCGCTTAATGTGTCAGAGGTAAAAGGTTTGTGATTGTTGCAATAACCGGTGCCTCAGGCTCGGGTAAATCGACATTGGCACAGTCGTTGGTAAAGCTTAGTCAAGAAACCGTAGGTGGCTCTGAAACCTGCCTTTTAAGTCTTGATGCTTATTACCGTGATCTCAGTCATCTGTCGCTGGAAGCTCGGGAGAAGGTCAATTTCGACCGGCTAGAGGCTATAGAAATGCCCCTCTTCAAAGCGCATCTGGCCCAGCTAAGATTGGGTCAGGAAATTCAGGTGCCTAGGTATGATTTTTCTGAGCACACGCGCATCTTTGGACAAACCGATCGACTTGGCCCCGCGCAGCTGATTGTGGTCGATGGCTTGCTGCTGGGGGCCTGGGCTGACTTGGCTGAGGCAGTCGACTATACCGTTTTTGTGGAAACGCCTACTGCGGTCTGCTTGCAACGTCGAATGCAAAGAGATTGTGGTGAGAGAGGGCGCAGCGAGGCGTCGGTGCTTGAGTTTTGGAATACCCGGGCACTCCCCGAATTTCAGCGCTGGGAGCGGGGTGCTAAAGCGCGGGCGGACATTGTGGTCAGTGGCGAAAAATCCATAGCGGGCTCCACCGCCGAGGTATGGAGTCAGTTGCCTTTTTAGCTACGTTCTTTTTGCCTGCCAACCCACTGAAAGTGGCGTGCGAGCTCGGGATCATCCCGGAGTGCGGAGAGGTTGTTGTAACGTTTCGCGAGTGTCATTTCATCAAAACGTCGGTGTATACCCTTGTGGCATTGGACACAAATCATCACGCCAGCGCCGAGCTCGTTTCTATTGAAATGGCGGCGAAAATGCACCCGGCGATGCATTTTCTTTGGAATCAGGTGATGAAATGTTAGCCGCACTCTGCGTTGGCAGCAGGGGCAGGGCGAGACTGAGCCACGCTGGCGTGGCCCGCTACTACTCGGCCAATGCGAGGGCTGCGTCAAGGGTGCCACGCAATTTTTGGCTGTCGGGCCCTACATTACTGCCGAAGTGCTCTACGACGTTGCCCTGTGTATCAACCACGTACTTATTGAAATTCCAGGTTGGGTAACCCTTGGCTTCACCCAAACCTTTAAATATAGGATTAGCCCCCTTTCCTCGAACCTCGCTAGTGGCGATCATGGGGAAACTGACGTCATACTTTTCGTAGCACACGGCGGCGACATCCCCCTCATCATTCTCCTCTTGAAAGAAGTCGTCGCTAGAAAACCCTATAACAACCAGCCCTTTGTTTTCATATTCGCGATGCAGCGCCTCTAGGCCATCAAATTGCGGGGTGTAACCACAGTTACTCGCGGTATTGACAATTAACATCGCTTTTCCTGCGTAGGCTTCACAAAAGTTCACGGTTTCTTTTGAGCTTAGCTTGCGCATTTCGTTGTTGAGATAGTCTGGACACGCGTTGGCGCTTAGGCTCAGTGCTGCGGCAAGTAGTCCGGTAACTAGACTGTGTATCTTCATGGCAAAACTCCGACAGTAACGAAAGTATTCAATGGGTATTGATGAAGTATTACGTTGGTTGGTCAATGCTGGATGTCGTTGTTAACAAGTTTGGCTGTAAACAACTTCACAGAGCTTAATAGACAGGCCGTTGCGCTGACGGAGCCATTGAGGTTGCGGGGTGGTACTGAAAAATTACCGTTGGCTCGGGGCGAGCGCCTAGGGTGTCTTCAAACTGGTCAAAGACCCTAGAGATGACGCGAGAGGAATTCGCTCAGGATGCTTACGGTCCAAGATTCGTGGCACTTGTAAGCCGCAACGTGAGTACCCCAGCGGCCTTTATTGTCAATGCAATCTTGGTCGGTCGCAACCGGAGGTGCCACTTCTAATTGAACGTGTGGATTGGCAGACGCAAGGGCTTGGGCATGGGGTAGTCGGGTAATTGGGTCTGCTGGGTCTTGAATCAGTAGTGTCGGGATCGCTACTGATTCAGCCAGTGCTCCTGCATCTGATGCCCCGTAGGGTAGTTTGCCCATTCTTGTGGCTGCCCATGCCGTGGGGGCAAATAGGGCAGGGGGAAGGCCAAAGGCAACCCATCCGCCCTGCATTAAGGCATCGGTTGTATTGAGCAGAGGATCAATAAGCACCATGGCATCCAGTTTAAGTCCACGGTCAACGGCATAGATCGTGGTCGCGCCTCCCATAGAGAGCGAGACCCCTATCTTAGGTAAATTGCTATACCCGTGATTATCTATCCAGTCCGATACCGCAATAAGATCAGGCCACTCTTTACCTCCCATACCCAGTTCGCCATCGGTAATCGGTGAGTTGCCATGGTTGCGCATATCGATGGAGATGACCGACAAATCGAGTTCCACTAGCGTTCGGTAAAACTCCAGTGAGGGCAGAAACCAAGAGGTGCGATTGGAGCCTGCACCGTGGGCGAATAACACCACGGCTCTAGAGCCCTCAGCGGGCATCCACCAGCCTTCGAGTTCGAGTCCATCACTCACTACGCGAACATCTTCATAGGCGATGCCAACGTCTTTGGGGGTGGCGATGACTGGGTTTTCAGCCAACTGAACCGCCAGTTTTGGGCCCCAAATAAATGACAGCAACAACCATGCAATAACGATTACGAGGGTCACAAGGGCCAGCACTTTTAGCAGATTGCGCATTGCGTTAAACCCTCATTAAATGCCCAGAATCCTTCTCAGCAAGCCGTCTTTGTGACGATTTTGTTCGCGCTTGAGCAGCAGGTTTTTTATTTCCAGGTCAATGGCGGTTTCTACACCACTGCGAATGCGCTCTTGCTGTTTTTGAGTGATGTTACGCCCTCGAAAGCCGCTGAGATCGATGGGCGCACAAAAGCTGAAAAAGGTGGTTTTTGGTTTTGGCACGGGCGTGCCGAACACGCCAGAGGGTATAGGTGGCACTAAATCTGACCTTAAGTCGGGAGGCAAAATCCCCAGTTGCATGAGTAGCTGGGTCAGCTGTGCGCTTTGAACCTCAGGTCCGGTTAGGTGCTGATCAAAGTATTCATCGGGCCCAACCGCGGCAAAAGGCACAATGGTGTAGCCCATTTTTGCGGCAAGTCGAATGAACCCATAGCGATTTTTCCACATCAGTTCGTAACGTTGCTCGGGCTGTTTTACGGCTTCATAGGTACCTCCGGGGTAGAGCAGCAAATCTCGCCCAGCGGCCATCAATGCGGTGACAACATCGGCGTGTCCTAGTGCCGCGCCCAGTTCGATAACCGCATCAGCATACTGACGATTTGCGAATAAGGTCTTATCACCGAGTGGGCGCAGAAAGCGTCGATAATCGTTGTGCATTAAAATATGAAAGACGAAAGCATCCACCGCGAGTAGGGAATGGTTGCCCACGAACAGAGCAGGCTGTCCGGGTAGTTTTTCAAGCCCGAAAAATGCGGGTTTAAACCATCTTCGTAGCAAGGCCGCAGAAAAACTGATTCCAGGGCCCGAGGGCATGCTTACCCTTAGCACGCGTTCGATGTGTGTCGCCAGTTCAAGGTCTGGCGGCGTTTTGTCGGCCAAAGTTCAAGGTCTCGCTGTAGAAAGTGGGCAAAGGTTAGCAGATTGCAGTCCATAATAATGCGAACTTCGTACACCTATCGAACAACGCTGCAGTGACCCCCAAAATGATGCCACCCAAGCCCAAGCATTGGGTTTTATTACTCTACCTCGTTGTATTTTGGGGATTCGCTTTTGGCTTGATTGCTATGGCTCTGGAGGTATTTCATCCGGTAGCCCTTGTCTGGGGTAGGCTGACCCTCGGTGCAATCGTCATGGGTTGTGTCCTGTTTTATAAGCGTCTGGCGTTACCTAGGGATCCCTTGTGGTTGCTGAGACTGCTGGTGCTTTCTGTCACCGGCAACGTGCTGCCCTTTGTTCTGATTGCGTGGGCGGAACAGCATGTCGCCAGTGGCGAGGTGGGACTGTTGATGGCACTAATGCCCATTACCACTCTCGTCATGGGTCACTACTTGTTAACCCACGAGAGGTTTACACGACAACGGATGATGGGCGTGTTTCTGGGTCTAGCGGGGGTCGCCTTGCTTCTTGGTGATGACTGGTGGGTTTATGGTGGCGAATTGCGGCTTTCAGGGCAGCTGGTAACCCTATTGGCGACCTTTTGTTATGCCGCCAACGGTATCTACGCCAAAAGGTTACCGGTGATTGATCCGGTCGTCCTGTCTGCAGGCTCCTTGGCCGTGGGCTCGGTCCTGCTGTTTGCGCCCGCAATGTGGCTTCAGGATTGGACGCAAGCGTATGCACTGTCCAGCGCGTGGTTCGCGCTCTTTATCTTGGGAACAATGGCAACGGGAGTCGCCACATGGGTTTACTTCATTGTTGTTGGAGAAGTTGGCCCCGGGTTTCTCTCTACCATTAATTACCTAATACCTGGCGTCGCGTTCTTAGTGGGTATTACCGTCTTGGGCGAGACAGCGGGATGGCCTCAGTACACGGCACTATTGCTGGTACTCAGCGGGGTCTGGTTGATCCAGCCACGACATACCAAGGTGACCGTTTGACTGAGCTCGAGGTTAGGCTCGTTATAAGTTAAATCGATCGCGTAAAAAGTGGGCGACGCCATCTTCATCGTGGTGCCCTATGATCTGTGTGGCCTGCTCTTTAACTTCGTCGTCAGCATTTGCGGTGGCGTATGCCTCGTCAGCCACGGCGAACATACTGAGGTCGTTGTCGCCGTCGCCAAAAACAATAATATCGCTGAAACCCAGTTCGTGACGGAGGGTGTCGATGCCATTGCCTTTGCTGCCCTGGCTGTGATGGATGTCCATCCATGACAAACCCTGTGATTGAATGGCTGTTCCCGTGTACGCCACCAAGCCCTCCTCATCGCCGACAGAGTTCACGATTGTACTAATGTCAGCTGCCGGTCCCATACCGCTTAGATTAATGACCTGCACATCTTTAGGCATTGCTGATAGGGGCTCTAGAGGTAGATGGCGCTCGTCTTCAAAGAGTTGCGCCAACCTATTTTCAGCCTCGCTTTTCAGCGCCCCGTGGTAGACCGCATGCCGACCCGTGGCATCCAGCGTAAAAAGAAAGGGTGTAATTTGTTGCGAGGCCATAGCTTCCAAGACGTGCCATACCTCAGCCTGTGTGAGGAGATGACGATGGCTATAGTCTTTTTGTTCGGGACACCAGATCACGGCGCCATTCTTAAGAATATGCGGGAGTTCAAATTGAAAGCCCTTGAGCGGCCCTATGGCGGCTTGCAACGTTCGTCCGGTCGCTACCGTATAGGCGATGCCAGATTGCCGCAATAGGTCCAGTGTTTCAGCGGTGTAAGGGGTAACCTCTGAACTGGCATTGAGGAGTGTGCCGTCCATGTCAAACACGACTAGAGTCACGCACCACCTTCCTGTATTCGCGACACGCTGTGTTCTCCTCGAGAGTCTCGCAATGTGGGTTTGATCAGTGTGTTACAAGTGCCAAGTCATGGGTTAGTGATGCTTGTATATCAGGGTCTACCGCAAATTTTTCTATGGGATAAGCCTCATGATCAACGCCGGCATACAACTGCGTACCGCCCTTGAGCGCTGTAATTTGTGCTGTTGTGAGTTCAAATCTTAGAAAATGTACCGCAGAGGTTTTCTCGGCATTTTCTCGTTCCAGATCTTCATCGGCAATCGGTATGATCCGATCTAGCTCTCCTACCTGTAACCAAACAAGATCTTCTATACCTTTCATTCTGCCCAACTGCTTGGCGCGCTCTACGGGATCACCAAACTCAATCATGAAAGTTGCTTTCCAGTTTTGGCCGTCGGGTATTAGCGGATTATAGGCGCTGAGCTCTTCTTCGATACCGGCTGCCTCGAAGGTCTTTTCGATGCGCAACATTTCCTGGATTTGGTAACGAATAGTGACGTCGTCTTCGAAGTACAGGCGCGCATGACGCCCCAGAGCCAGTTGCCGTGCCTTCTTGTGCGCCATGACCTGCGCGCGAAACTCATTTCGACGCAGAGCATATTCTTCAAGGGACCAAAGGTCCTCACGTCTGAGCTGTGCCATTTTTTTCTTCCTCTCGTAAACGGCTAAAAACCGTAAGCCATGCGTAATAGCGTCATAGGGTGGAGTGCTGTATCTACTGATTCAGCAAGGTCGGCTATTTGGGTCCCTGCCATAGGACAGTCACTAATCAAGTGATCGGGGGCTTGTGCATCAACCTTCTTCACGGTTGGACGCGCAATTTTAACCGACTTGGCTCGAGTTTCACTTTTGACCGCATAAGTACCGTCGTGTCCAGAGCATCGCTCGTAGGCGACGATGTCACTGTTAGCGACCAGCGCTAAAACGTCACGGGTTTTGAGTCCAATTTGTTGTACGCGCTGATGGCATGCAACCTGATAAGCAACACTGCCAATGGCATTGGGAAACTCTGTATTGAGAGCGCCACCCTTATGGCGCAGCCATAGGTACTCGAAGGGGTCATAAAACGCCTGTTTAACTTTTTGTACTTGAGGGTCATCGGGGTACATCAAGGGTAATTCTTGCTTGTACATCAAAACGCAGGAGGGAATTGGCGCGATCAAGTCGTAACCCCGGTCTACCAGATCAGCGAGCACAGGAATGTTGGCTTGCTTAAGGGCATCGACAGCGTCCAGATCCCCAAGCTCTAACTTAGGCATGCCACAACATTTCTCTTTGGGCACAATGTCAATATGCATATTGTTATGCTGGAAAACGCGAACGAAGTCCTCACCGATTTCCGGGCTATTGTAGTTCCCATAGCACGTGGCGTAGAGGGCTACCTTGCCCGTGGTCTCGCCAATGGGTGTGGCGGGCATGGCTTTTATGAGCGGTGCGACGCGCTTGCGCAATGTTTTTGCGTGCATTTTAGGTAGAGGGGCTTCGTGGTGTATTTTCAGGGTTTTTTCAACGATTTTCCTGAATCCCGTATTTTGATTGAGGGCATTGACCGTAATGTCGACCAGGGGAATGGACATCATTCCAAGCATGGTGTCGGTACTGGTAAGCGACTTGTCGCGAAGTTTGCCGCCTTCCTCGCGGAATTTGATCGCCTTAGCCCGAAGCATGAGGTGGGGGAAGTCGATATTAAATTCGTGTGGCGGTACATAGGGGCATTTAGTGAGAAAGCAGAGGTCGCAGAGATAACATTGGTCGACAACTTGGGTGTAATCCTCGCGGTTTACGCCATCTACTTCAAAGGTTTCTGACTCATCAATAAGGTCAAAAAGCGTAGGGAATGAGTCGCAAAGGCTGACACAGCGGCGGCAGCCATGACAAATGTCAAAAACCCTCTCTAGCTCATCATTGAGCGAATCTTTGACCCAAAAATCATCACTTTTCCAGTCAATAGGGTGCCGTGTAGGTGCTTCTAGGCTTCCTTCTCGCATCGTGGAATTCCGTATTCTGGCAATTTATGAAGGTGAAAAGAAGGGGGAGCGCAGCGCGCTCCCCCTTCATCAGTCGTGGCTCTTGCTTTAGTCGTCCATGGTATCCAAGGTTTTCTGAAACTTGTTGGCGTGGCTTCGCTCGGCTTTTGCCAGAGTTTCAAACCAGTCAGCAATTTCGTCAAAACCTTCTTCTCGAGCTGAGCTGGCCATTCCTGGGTACATGTCGGTGTACTCGTGTGTTTCACCGGCAATCGAGGCCTCTAGATTTTTACGGGTATCACCCATGGGCAAACCGGTCGCAGGATCTCCAACAGCTTCCAAATACTCAAGGTGACCGTGAGCATGGCCAGTTTCACCTTCAGCCGTAGATCTGAAGACAGCAGCAACATCGTTGTAGCCTTCTACGTCAGCTTTAGCGGCGAAGTACAGATAGCGTCGGTTAGCTTGAGATTCGCCTGCGAAGGCGTCCTTCAGGTTTTTTTCAGTTTTAGTACCTTTGAGTTCCATGCATGCTCTCCTGAAATCGAAATGCAGTGACGTCTGAGTCCCTGCGTCACTAACAGGGTGTGACTAATATACCGAAGCAGAGTACTTTTGGCTTACATAGATTTTTTAATAAACATGATCGAAAATTGCGATCATTGATATTTCCATGACGAAAAGGCACAAAACATGGCGCGACAACCCACACTTAAACAACTGAAATACCTATGTGCCGTCGCGGAGCATCAGCATTTTGGCCGTGCTGCTGAAGCCTCTTATGTGAGCCAAAGTACGCTAAGTGCTGGCATTCAGGAGCTTGAAGAAAGCCTGTCTGCCTCATTAATAGAGCGCAATAACCGCAATGTTTTGTTGACCAGTATTGGTCACGATGTCGTAGTGAGAGCTCAGGCAATACTCGTAGACGTGGAGGAAATGCTGTCACTATGTGCTGCCGCAGGGGAACCCTTTAGTGGCAGGATGCGTTTAGGGGTTATTCCCACAGTGGCGCCCTTTATTCTGCCCAAGTTGCTGAGCAGCTTACGGAGGGAGTATCCCGAATTTAAGCTGTACATCCGTGAGGATTTGAGCCACCAATTGGTGGCGGGGTTACATGCCGGGGCCCTTGATGTACTGCTTTTAGCGCTGCCGTTTCCAGCAGAAGGGGTGGAAGTGATGCCCCTGATAACCGACGATTTCCTCTTGGCGAGTCCCAGCGGACATCCACTTGCGGACAAGGCAGAACTGGCAACGGCAGATTTACAGGGCGAGGACTTGCTGCTTCTCGAAGATGGGCACTGTTTGAGAGATCATGCCCTTGAAGCCTGTGAATTACGTGATTCTCAGATCTCAGTCCCTTATCAAGCGACGAGTTTAGCGACCATTGTGCAAATGGTGGCTAACGGTATTGGCGTCACGCTGTTGCCTGAGATGTCAGTGGCGGGGGGTATTACTGCGGGTAGCGATATCGTCGTGACGCCGTTCAAACGCACAGGTGTGTCTCGCCAAGTAGGGCTTATGTGGCGGCGAAAAACCCCCCGAGCAGCTGAGTATAGACTGCTTGGGGAGAAAATCAGGGCCTACGCTAAAACCTAGCGCGCCGCGTTAGCACACAGGGCGCTCTAAATTAGAACGCATAATCTAACGTCACGCCGTAGGTGCGTGGATCCAGGAGAAACTGGTTGGTCCCCAATCCAGAGCTCGCATCGATACGATATTGGCCTGTAACAAAGTCATCGTCACCGAGGTTGCGACCCCACAGCTCCACGTACCAATTACCCTGTTCAGGGGTAAAGCGCAGTGTCGCGTTCCAGACGTCCCATTCCTCGATTGTGTCAGTAACACCGTTGAATATTCGGCTGTAGTACTTGTCCTGCCAGTAGTACTGTACACCGGCAGCGAGACTGCCCGCGTTGCCCAGTTGCATGTTATAGCTGGCGGCTAAATTGACAGAGAACTCTGGTGACCCTGGGATTTTATTGCCGTTGAGGTCGATGGGGATGCCCGCGCAGCCAGGAAGGCCGCCCAGTTCTGGAATCGGAGAAGTGCTGGGGCAATCTGGGCCTACATAGGGATTCGCATTGCCGATACTAATCACACCGTCACTGGGACCGCGACCGTCATTTAAATAGGTGCTGCCATTTGGATCACCGGGGTCAAAGGAGGAGACGTCTCCCAGTTCAGTATCGAGCCAGGCAACATTTGCTGTAAAGATCAGGTTTTCGCTGGCGGCAAACATAAATTCGCCCTCGATGCCTTGTATCTTGGAGTCAAAATTCTCGTTAACTGATGTCTGCTGAATGATCTTGGAGACCTGTAGCCCCTCGTAATCATAATAGAAGTAGGAAGCGTTAGCTTGAACTGCTCCTCCCAGGAAGCGTGATTTTATACCCACCTCAAAGGCGTTTATGTATTCGGGGTCGAAATATGCCGCACTGGGGTCCAACTGCACCAGTAGGCTTTCCGCTGAAATGGGGTTGAAGCCCCCGCTCTTAAAGCTACGGGATACTTGCGCGTAGGTCATGATTTCTTCGGACACGTCGTAAGTCAGGTTAATCCGACCTGTAGGCTCAGCATCTGACCACTCAAAGCGCTCATAGCCGCCACCCGGTTGGTTCGGATCTGTCAGGAAGTCAACGTAGATTGTCCGCTGATCGGCGGATTTCTTCTCATCCGAATAACGGAGCCCGAATGTGGCCCGAAGTCGCTCGGAAACATCCCAGTA
>CALKNZ010000048.1 GCA_938091995.1 uncultured Luminiphilus sp.
CTTTAATCTCCGATAATGAATAGCCAAACATTGCTTTTGACGCGGCATTAATGGTTAGAATTTTGCCTTCTCGTGACATCGTTACCACCGCTTCAGAAACCGAATCTAAGGTTGCCTGTAGCAAATCCTGGGAATTTATGAGGGGTGTAACATTGGTGCGAAAGCCAGCCAAATAGCCCGACGATGTGCGAGACTCTACGACATTCATCCAGCGACCATCATCCAATCTTACGAGTTTGCTAGACTCTTTTTGGCGGTGGGCGCGAAGGCGTTCCTCGATCCACTTTTCTTCCTGTCCGAGGGCCTCGGGATACATTCCGATTTGAATGCCTTTTCTAAGGGTTTCCTCAAAGCTGACCCCCTTGCGCAAACTAGGTGCGAGTCGTGGATCGAGATTTTTGTAGCGCTTGTTGCTCATAAATAAGCAATCATTTTCGTCCCAAACGACAAAGGCATCGGGGGCTTCATCTACTGCCTCCTGCAGGGCAGTGAGATCATTTACGGAATTAAAGGTGAAGCTCGCATATTTTTGTAAAAAATAGACGATTACTGTGCTGAAAAGTACGATGTAAGCAGTTTTCAGCGTCCATCGATAATTTGAGTTGACTATCCAGTCAGCGTTACTCACTTCGGGTAAATACCCTAGCAGTTTAGCGCTTAAAAACCCCATCAAGACGAGTAGAGCGATTGCCAGCTGCTGAAGGGCTACAGATCTGCTGAAAAATATTGCTCCCAGTAATGCAATTAGTGGCAGGTTGAATATAGTAATGGCTGTCATCCCACTATTAGCCAGGCCAAAGGCGAGGCTGGTTATCAATATAGATTGCGTTAGTGCCGCCCTAAATTGATAGGTTTTACCCTTAGGGGTAAAGAAGGCGATGGGCGTGCCGATGCCAATGACGAGCCAGACGGCCCAGGTCACTAAAGGCAATTCGTAAGTATCGCCTTGGATTGACCTCAAGAGCATGAGCCCAAAAACCGTGAAGTGCACCCCGAAGACAAGGCAATAAGCCGTCGTCGCAAGAGAGGTTAAGAGTTTTTGTTTTTCGTTGACAACCATTGGGCTTACTTAACACATCCTTGTGTTGTATTTAGTTCGCTTACGCATGAGTAATAAGTTTACGCCCCTCAGTACAGGATTCAAAGTCAAGGGTGAGGACGTTGGAGCGTTATATTAAAGTCCGGTAGTCCATTACCGATTAAGCTCTAAGCACCCTCTGTCGTGGTCTGTAAAATCACAAATGGACGCTCCCATTCGTATGGTAGCCCGCCATTAGGGAGATTAAGATAGCGGTAATCTGTGCTCGATGCACTTTACTGGCGTTTGAGTTGGCGACCTTGAGAGAAAATAACTTCGAGGGCGTGTGTAAACTTTAAATAAGGATTTTACAAGACAATGTCCTATTCCAATAAAACCGCTTTAATAACAGGTGCGAGTTCGGGTGTTGGAGCCGCTGCAGCATTAAAACTTGCCAAATTGGGCGCGAATGTCGCGATTAATTACAATGCGTCGCAAAGTGGCGCTGAGGCAGTTGTAGAAAAAATTAATGACCACGGGGGGCAAGCTGTAGCGTTGCAGGGCGACGTGAGTCAGGACAAAGATTGTCGTCGCATTGTCGATCAGACGATTGAACGATTTGGCGGGCTCGACATCTTGATTAACAATGCCGGTACAACGACATTTGTGCCGCATCATGACCTAGAGGGGCTTACTGAAGACATTTGGCATCAAACTTTGGGCGTGAACCTTATGGGTGCTTTTTTTGTGACACGGGCGGCTGCGCCCTACCTGCGCAAGGCCGAGTCAGGTGTCGTTGTCATGACCTCCAGTATTGCTAGCGTCACCGCAAACGGAAGTTCCATTGCATACTGCGCTTCCAAGGCGGGTATGAATAGCCTCACAAGAACCTTGGCCAAAACATTGGGTAAGGATGGGATTCGTGTAAATGCTGTGCTACCCGGTTTGATTGATGGTGACTGGGCATTCAATACCTGGGGCGGTGGTGACGCAGGGCAGTATGACCAGTTAAAGGCCCATTTTTCTGAGCAAACACCCCTAGGTCATGTGGTTACGCCCGATGATGTAGCCGATACGATTTTATCGTTCGTGACCGGCTCTCAACATGTCACGGGGCAGTTGCTCACACTTGACGGCGGGTTCACACTTTAGCTTGTGCTTAAACCCTGCCCCTTGCCTTTGCACAAGCTAGGCCCGCAGTGAATGGTCGGATTGTTGCGATCTAGAAGCTCTTTTTAACACCCCGCCTAACCTTTAGTTAGCAGTGCATAGCATTAGCAGTACATAGCAGTAGGGCCACCGCCTTAAAGCGTCACCGTCTTTTTGGACGCCTCCATTGCATCTATGGGTTCATAACCCCACGTAAGGAACGCTTGTGGCAGCGCCGGGAATGCTCGCCAGTAAAGACTGGGTGTAGGGCATCTCAGGGTGGTTAAAGACCTGCTTCACCGGGCCCGATTCAACAATCTTACCTTGATACATGACCAGTATTCTGTCCGCGATATGTCGAATGACCGCCATATCGTGGGACACGAAAAGCATCGTCAAGTTATGCTCGCGCCCTAAGTCCATCAGCAAATCAAGGATCTGCGCCTGAATAGTGACGTCGAGAGCCGAGACAGGCTCATCGGCGACGATAAACTCTGGCCGCGTCGCAAGGGCTCGACCAATGGCGATGCGTTGGCGCTGTCCCCCAGAAAATTCGTGGGGATATTTGCGAATAAAGTTCCGCGCCAAACCAACGTCATCCATGAGTTTAGCGATGTGTTGGTCAAGGTTGGAGCGCTGACAAATGCCATGCAACAACAGCGGCTCGGCGAGGGTATCGTAAACTGTCATGCGCGGGTTCAGCGAGGCAAAGGGATCCTGGAAGATCATTTGCATGCGCGACCGAAAATCTTTCAACTTGCGACCTTCCAGACCGGTCAGAGGGGTTCCATCAAAAGTCACCTGACCGCTGGTTATGGGAGCGAGTCGCATAATAGATCGGCCCAGTGTCGATTTTCCACTGCCAGACTCACCGACTAAACCCAAAATTTCGCCCCGATGAATGTCAAAGCTCACGTCATCCACAGCTTTAACTGGATCAGCTTTGCCACTGGGTTGGAACCATGTGCGTAGATTACGAATATTGATCAACACATCTTTTTTGGAATCGCTACTCTCACGCTCTCCAGAGGGAATAGCCGCGAGCAGTTTCTGGGTGTAAGGGTGTTGGGCATGATTAAAAATGGCATCGGGAGAGCCGCTTTCGACAACTTCTCCTTGCTCCATAACCACAATTTGGTCTGCAATGTCGGAGACGACGGCGAGGTCATGGGAAATAAACAGCACGCCTATATCCCGGTGTTTCTGCAGATCGGCAATGAGTCGTAAAATTTGCGCCTGAATGGTCACATCAAGCGCTGTGGTGGGTTCATCAGCAATGAGTAGCCGGGGCTCATTGATTAATGCCATGGCAATCATGACGCGCTGGCGCATGCCGCCGGAAAATTCATGGGGAAAGCTATCAAAAGTACTTTCAGGGCTACGAATTCCCACTTCATCGAGTAGCTCTACAGCACGAAGTTTGGCGTCAGCTCGAGAAAGGTTTCGGTGTATTCGCAGTGGCTCTATCAGTTGTTCACCAATGGTTAGGTAGGGGTTTAAGCAGGTCATTGGATCCTGAAAAATCATTGCAATGTCACTGCCACGAATTTTTCTGAGCTCTGCTTCAGACAGCGTCAGCAAGTTTTGGCCTTTGAAATTGGCAACACCGCCATCGATCCGTCCGGGGGGCGAGGGAATCAGACCCAGCAGGGCATAACAGGAAACTGACTTGCCCGAACCAGACTCACCAATGATCGCGGTAATCTGCTGGGTTTCTACCGTGAAGCTAACGCCTTTAACGGCTTTTTGGGTGCCGTTTCGAGTCACAAAGCTCACTTCTAAATTATTGACAGTTAGCAAGCTCATCAGTCTTTTGACCCCCGCACATCGAGTGCATCACGCAAGCCGTCACCCAAGAAGTTAAGCGAGAACAAGGTGGTGGTTAGGGCCAGCCCTGGAAAAATCAGCAGCCAAGGGTACTCTTCCATGGTCTCGGCACCGTAGCTAATGAGCAGCCCCCAAGAGGTTTGCGGCGGCTGGATGCCCAGCCCCAAAAAGCTCAGAAACGCCTCCAGGAGCATGACGGATGGGATGGTGAGTGTCGTATAAACGATGATCGGGCCCAGAGCATTGGGTATCACGTGCCGCCTTATAATGGCTCCGGGGGATAAGCCCAATGATATAGCCGCTTCGACAAATTCTTGCTGGCGTAATGACTGCACTTGAGAGCGCATGATTCGCGCCATTGTGAGCCACTCGACCGCTCCTATCGCCAAAAATAGCAGCAGCACGTTGCGACCAAACACGACCATTAACAATACAATGAATATCATAAAAGGCAGGGCGTATAAAATATCGACAATGCGCATCATTACTGCATCGACACGACCACCGACGTAACCCGCTACTGCGCCCCAAGTGACACCAATCAGCAGTGCCACTGCAGTTGCTATAAACCCTACGGCGAGAGACACACGGCCTCCGTACATAACCTGAGTCAGTACATCTCTGCCAAAAACATCGGTCCCCAGCCAATGTGCGGCGGAGGGTGGCGATGCGCCCAGGTCAAGGTTCTGTGCCTCGTAGCTGTATGGTGCCAACCATGGTGTCAGTAGCGCCATCATGATGAATAGCAACAGGGTAATACCACCACCAACAGCCATTCGATTTTTACGTAGTCGTTGCCAAGCATCTCGCCAGAGCGAGGCGCCTTCCTCAGCATTTTCGAGAAGGTCTACCGGCTCACTTGATTGGAGGGTTGTCATTGACTACCCCCTGAAAGTTGACTGCGCAGTCGCGGGTTAAGCCAGGCTGCAGCAACATCGCTGACGAGGTTAAACAACACGATGAGTGAGGAGAGGAACACGGTTGTCCCCAAAATCATGGTGTAGTCCCGATTAAAAGCGGCTTGCACATAGAAGCGACCTAAACCAGGAATCTGAAAAATGGTTTCTACCACGAAGGAACCGGCCAATAGCCCAGCGAACGCCGGTCCAAGAAAGGCAACGACAGGGATAAGGCCTCCGCGCAAGGCGTGCTTTCCGACTACTAGCCATTCGGGCAACCCTTTGGCCCGGGCAGTGCGAATGTAATCCTGTGATAAAATTTCTAGCATGCCCGCTCGTGATAAGCGTGCCACATAAGCGGCATAAGCCGCCCCAAGGGTAATCGAGGGTAATATTTTGTCCCCGGGAATCGACCCCCAGCCCGAAATGGGCAGCCACTCGAGATAAATGCCAAACACCAGCACCAACAGCGGCCCCAATAAAAAAGAAGGCATGCAAATTCCAATCATGGCCAAGCCCATGGGAATATAGTCTTGTCGCGTATTGGGTTTTAGCGATGCGAACACGCCGGCCGTTACGCCAATTACCAGGGCAATGAGTAAGGCATAAAAGCCCAACTCAGCGGTGACAGGAAGCCCTGAAAACAAAATTTCATTCACACTGCGTCCCGGATATTTAAAAGACGGCCCTAATTCCCCTTGGGCTAGATCTGATAGGTAAGCAAAGTATTGCTCATGCAAGGGTAAGTCTAATTTGTATTGGGCTTCCAAAGCCCGCTTGACCTCGGGGAGCACCACTTTCTCTGCATCAAAAGGCCCTCCAGGAGCGGCTCGCACTAAAAAGAAGGTGGCCGTAATGACAATGAAAATAACCGGTATGGCCTGCAGCAGTCTGCTAATAATAAAACGCAGCATTAGTTCACCTCGCCAGACAGCGTTTGCTCGGGGTGCAGTTTGACGTACTTAAGATTCAGCGAATCCATCAGGTTCGGGTAGATGCCCTCAACACTAGGGTGAATAAGGTGTTTGCTGGTGTAGGTGTAGATTGGAATGATGGGCATCTCCTCCATGAGCATGGTTTCCGCCTCTGTGAACAGGGCGTAGCGCTCTTCCCGAGATTGGGCTCGGGGCGCTTTTTGCAGAATCAAATCGTCGTAAATGGCGTTGCTGTATCCGGTGTTGTTATTACCGCCATCAGTAATAAACAAGTCTAAAAAGTTGTTGGCATCGACGTAGTCGCCAATCCAGCCTCTTCGAGCAACTTGGAAATCGCGTTGGGAAACTGAATTCAAATAGACCTTCCACTCTTGGTTGGCAATCGTGATGTCTACGTTTAGCTCGGACTTCCACATTTGCTGAATAGCAACGGCTATCTTTCGATGGGCCTCCTGCGTGTTGTAGATAATCTCAAGGCCCGGCCAGCCCTCGCCATTGGGATAACCAGCTTCTGCCAGTAACGCTCGGGCTTTATCTGGGTCGTAGCTGAAGACTTGAGGTGGGTAATAACCCAAGGTGCCGGGTGGTGTAATGCTATAGGCCGGTACGGCTGTCTCCTGTAGCACACTGCGAACGAGCTTTTCCCGATCTACCGACATTGATAAGGCTTGTCGGACTTTGACGTTGTCTACCGGGGGCCTGTCGGTATTGACCAGATAGTAATAGGTGCCTAGGTAAGGGGATTGCAAGTAGGGCGTATTGGGACGCTCGCGGTAGACGGGAATTTTATCGAGGGGCACGACTGCAGTGTAATGGAGCTGCTCGACTCGAAACATGCGCTCTTCACTGACCACGTTTTCGGTGGGGTAAAACACCACGCCATTCAAGCTAACCTTGTCTCTGTCCCAATAATGCTCGCTCTTTGCCACTTTGATGTGACGGTTTAGTGCCCAATCTGTTAGTACAAAGGCGCCGTTGCTCACCATGCTGCCGACTCGGGTCCATGGCGTGAAGCGATCCGTCATCTTGCCGAATTTAAGCAGTGTCTCCGGGTGCACGGCAAAGGTGCTGTAGTGGTCCATGAGTTGAATAAAATAAGGGGTGGGTGCATTTAGAGTGACTTCCAGGGTTGTGTCATCTAAGGCTTTTACCCCAACTTTGGCGAAGTCCTTAATTTTACCCTTGGCGTAAGCCTCAGCATTTTTAACGGGGTAAAGCATATAGGCATAGAGATTACCGGTTTCCGGGTGCAGTGCCCGATTCCAGCTCCACACATAGTCGCTGGCCGTCAGTTGTTCACCGTTGGACCAGCGCGCCTCAGGGTTAAGGTAAAAAGTAATGACTTTGCCCTCGTCGCTGAACTCCCAGCGCTGCGCGACACCCGGCTCAGGTTCTAGGGTTATTGGATTCTTAACTGCAAGACCTTCAAACAGTGCCCTGATGAGGTGGTTTTCCGGAACGCCGGTCACGACATGGGGGTCTAGGCCTTGGGGTTCAGCGCCATTGCCGTAGTGTAAAATTCCCGAGCGGTTACCCTGCAGTACGTTACTCTCGCCAGCGCCGCAGGCCATTAGGCTAACGGCGATTACCGTCGAAAATAGCGTTCGGAGTAATCCCCCAAGGGCTGGTCTGGTTTTCACGTGATCTCTGCCTTAATTGCCGATTCTGGGATGGACGGTGCTTACGACCCACTGTGCCTGATAGTTACTGGAGGCTCGGGGACGCACTATGACATAGCAGGGGGCTTAATTGCAGCCCTGCTGCTAACTCGACGAAGCTTAACTGAGGAAGGTGCCCCGCGGTACCTATTGTCAGGAATAGCAGCAGAACAGCTTCGGCCTCTGGTAAACTGCGCCTCAATCTATCGTTCATATTTGGAGTAATGATTCGTGACTGTGCGCACTCGTGTTGCCCCGTCCCCTACGGGTGACCCCCATGTGGGAACCGCTTTCATGGCCCTGTTCAATCGTTGTTTTGCCCGTGCTCATGGTGGTCAGTTTGTGCTGCGCATTGAAGATACCGATCGTGCTCGCAGTACTCCCGAAGCGGAACAGGCGGTATTGAAGTCTTTACGTTGGCTAGGACTCGACTGGGACGAAGGCCCGGATATCGGTGGCCCTCATGGGCCGTATCGACAGAGTGAGCGGGGTGACACCTACGCCAACTATGCCTGGCAGCTGGTGGAGGCAGGCAAGGCCTTTGTATGTTACCGCACAACCGAGGAGCTCAATACGCTGCGTGAAGCGCGCCGGGAGTCCGGCAATAGCACGGCGCTGAAGCCCTCGGATCTCATTTTGTCGGCTGAAGAGCAGGCAGCACGCAAGGCGGCCCATGCGCCTTTTGTCATTCGCATGATGGTGCCGGAAGATGCTGGCTCCTGCACTATTAACGATATGCTGCGAGGCACCATTGAGCTGGACTGGAGCATGGTCGATGCTCAGATTTTATTGAAGTCGGATGGCATGCCCACTTACCATTTGGCCAATGTTGTCGATGACCACCTTATGGAAATCAGTCATGTCATTCGGGGTGAAGAGTGGATTAATTCAGCACCTAAGCACCAGTTGTTGTACGAATATTTTGGCTGGGACATGCCTGAACTTTGTCATTTACCGCTGCTGCGAAACCCCGACAAATCGAAACTTAGCAAGCGTAAAAACCCGACCAGTATTTTGTATTACCAGCGCATGGGCTTTTTGCCTGAAGCATTGGTCAACTATTTGGGCCGTATGGGCTGGTCTATGCCCGATGAGCGCGAGAAATTTACGCTGACTGAAATGGAGCAGGTTTTCGATATTCAGCGGGTTTCCTTGGGCGGGCCTATTTTCGATGTTGAAAAACTAAACTGGCTTAATGGTCTCTGGATTCGTGAGGACTTAACCACGACGCAGTTGGGTCAGCGCCTGCAAGACTGGGCGCTCAATGCTGACATGCTGGAAAAAATTCTGCCCCACGCCCAATCGCGCATGAATGTCTTGTCTGACTTCATTCCTTTGTCGGCCTATTTGGTGTCAGGGGCCTTGCCCATTACCGCCGAGGATTTTAACGACGCCAATAGCGATGCCGATGCCACCGTGCGGTGCCTGCAGTTCGTTTTATGGACCCTTGAGGCCCAGCAAGACTGGAGCCGGGACGCCTTGTTCGCAGCGCTAAAGTCGCTGTCGACGGCCATGGCGCTCAAGCCCAAGGTGCTATTTGCCCCATTGTTTGTGGCAATTGCCGGGGGCAACGCGGGTTATTCAATGCCCGACTCAATGGCGATTTTGGGACCCGATATGACCCGCGCAAGACTGCGTTCTGCCATTGACGTCTTGGGTGGGGTCTCCAAAAAAGCCGCTAAGCGATTGGAAAAGGAATTCGCGGGCCTCAGCGCGTCTTGAGCAACGAAATGCCAGCCCAGACGGCTACGAAGACTTCAAATGCCAATGCTCCCCAGGTATAGGCGGTGAAGCTCGAACTCATATCAATACCCAAAGAGCTATTGGCCACTTGAAAGCTCGAGTCGAGGTCGCTTAAAGCAACGCTGCCTCGGGCGGCGGCAAGGGTGCCAATGCAAATGAGGATGAGCCACAGTCCGGGGCGCACGTAGCCTTTTATGAAGGCAGATGCGATCAATATAGCGCCAAAGCTGCCTTGCAAGCCACCGTACATAGCCGCCATTTCTGCATAACCGTTATGAGTGGCAATAAATAAGCCTGCTTGTTGAGCCGGTATTTCCGGATCTACCCAGCACACGATGCCGTAAGCGAGAAAGATAATGCCGCAGAGGGCGAGTAGAACTTTGGGATACATAGGTTTAGCTCCATGACGTGTTGCAAACAGGGGCGCCGAAAGCATTAGCATTCGGGCCGTCTTTTGAGACTAAAGCATAACCGATGCGGACGAATTAAAGGAGTTTTCGCGGTTAAGTTGACACAGCACAGCTATATTACTAGCATGCGCCTCCCTCTAGTTCTAAGAGGGTTTTGTGGGGCCATAGCTCAGTTGGGAGAGCGCAACACTGGCAGTGTTGAGGTCGTCGGTTCGATCCCGTCTGGCTCCACCAATTAAATTCAATAAAAACAACATTATGCGCTGATTTTTCAGGGTTTTTCGTGCTTTAACACGCAACCCCAACACCAGTGGTGTTATTGATATTTCCTGTTATTTCCCGCAATATTCTTACCCAATTACTTACCCAATTGGGATTGAGGGCGTCATGGAACAGACGAAATTGGATAAAACCAACCTTGAGTGGATAGCCAAAAACCCACCCGCGCAGCGACGGGATTTTAAGACAGATTTGACCGGTCAAATTTCCAATCTAGTTCGCTGATTGCGGCATCCCACTCAGCGTCAGATTCTGGAATAGTTTTGTCATAAGCTAGTGCTGAGCTGGCAGTGACCAATATCGCTCCAATTGCAAATACTGCCTTTATTAAATTCATTAGATCTCTCCTTGAGTATTTCTGATTACTTCATGTAACCAGTCTGCAGGGCATCACGCGTTGAGGCTGTGCGTATCACGCCAACCGATGTGCAGAAGGCGCCTAAGTTACAATTCATGTCTCATGCAGTTCTGGAAGCGAAAATTTCAAATGAAACAGCTTTTAAAAGCGAGCATTGCCTTGTCATGGATTCTCCTTACCCTTGAGTCACAAGGTAGTGAGCTGACTGGGAAGGTGGTGTCCGTCTCTGATGGGGACACGCTCAGGGTTCTGGTGGACGACCAGCAGATAAAGATTCGACTCAGCGGGATCGACGCGCCCGAGAGCGATCAGCCCTTTGGCCAAGCCTCCAAGCGATACCTAGCGGAGGCGGTTGCAGGGCAAACAGTTTGTAGTTGGTGTGGTTTCTTCCTGCTATTTTGGCGATAACCCTACAAGCGCCACCCCAAAAATGACGAGTACAAACCCTATCTTCGCTGGTTAAATTCGACATAAACTATAAGTGTCCAATTTAAACCAAGGTACCAATGAACTTCCTAACGCTATTGATGATTTCGTCTTTCGCAGTATTGGCAGTGCTATGGCTTTCCTACCGGTTGCGTGGTGAAAACGAGCCCAGCATTCCTTTTGTTTATTGGTGCTTCGCACAAATCTACTGCTTCATAGCTATTTTAGGCGTGGGAATGATGCAGGCGCATCTGAATTGCATGTCTCTATGGGGCGAATGCTACGCAAACAATTATCCTTTTTGGTTGGCTGACTACAAACCCCTTCTTCTCCACTCCATAACGATTTGGTGTCTTCTCGCAATGTGCGCATCGACCGTGAATCTGGTTAAGTTTTTTCGGAAACAGCGGTAGATGGAGGTCTTAATCTTTGTATTCGTTGTGCTTACGGCCATTGCTATTTTTGGAGGTGCCCTATTTTTAATTGTGGTGGGCGCAGCTGATCTCTTCGAGAAATTTGGACCACTAATTCTTATAGCTTGGATTGTTGCTTTTATTCCAATGCTCATTGGCGCTCTAATTTGGGGCGGTATTCACACCTGGGAAGAATTAACTCATGAAAGACGCCAAGAGGCCGAAAGGTTGGCAAAACTTGAACACGAGGGACATGCCCGTCGATTACAAGAGTCCGCTTTTAGGGATGGCTTCCTAAAATATTGCGCAGATAAAGTCGTTCAATATGAAGATAGGCGAAACGAACTGAGCAGAAGCCGCCACGATTTCGCACGCTACATGTCGGAAGAGTTTCATTACCCAAACATGTGGAATCAGGCGAATACAAGTCAGCAAAAACAAATTTTGAATTCTCTTGATTATCCAGAAGCCACTGACCGTGATGTCGAGAAAGCGATAGGCATGGCTAGAACAGAAGAGGATTTCAAATCTCAGTTTCCTGAGCTCGTCGAATTTCTGGATAACAGACTAGAAACTAATCCCGACTGGCTTAGGAACGAAAGAAACGACAAAGAGGCGCAAATTAAACGCGAAACTCAAGAGCTACGAAAAAGGGATCTTCTCTCTAAATTTGGCGCCGACACTCAGAGCGGGTAAGTGTGTGCGTTCTTTATAAATATTGCCTTTACCCTCTTTGAAACCAACATGTATGGCACCCAAATAACTGCAGAACCTAACGTTCGAGCAAACTCTTTTGTTGTAGCAGGGTCAAACATTGGCTCGTCAG
>CALKNZ010000049.1 GCA_938091995.1 uncultured Luminiphilus sp.
AGTATTGCGAGTCCGTATCAACGCAGCTCATTCGAGGGCGAGGGTGACGCAGCGCGCTGGTCCAACCTTGGGGGCCTCGTCGAGCGGATACGGGTGCAGCCGCAAGTAGCAGCAGTGCTGGAAAAGGGAAAAAGAGCCTTAGGTCTTTAGGCGGCCTAATGACTTAGCCAGCGCAGATCCTAGACGCTCTCATCAATTGCGCCGTATACAATATTTCTGATCTGACCTCGGAAGTTAAACGTTGAGGACGGTATCAGCTGAGTCATAAAAATAACGAAAAGTTCTTCCACTGGGTCGACCCAGAAGTGCGTCGACGCATAGCCCCCCCAATAAAAATCGCCCTCACCAACTGTGCCAGATGCCACGGCGTCTATTGTGGAGGCAAAACCTAAGCCAAAACCGACCCCTTCATTACTGGTTTCAGAGAAACCACCTATTGCCATTTGCGCTAGGCTTTGATCGCCTAGATGGTTGCGAGTCATAAGGTTTAGCGTGTTTCGTCCTATAATTTGTTGGCCTTTGTAGTTTCCATTGCCTACCAGCATGCTGCAAAACTTGGCGTAATCGTCAATAGTGCCAACGAGGCCGCTAGCGCCAGAGGGGCCATTGGGTTGCAGTCTATAGGGGCTATCTTCGGGATCGTCCTGAAGTTCTAAGCGTTTATTCAGGCCTCTAACGTAGCAGGCAGCAAAGCGAGGCAGCTTGGCGTCGGGCACGTAAAAGCCTGTGTCACGCATCTCCAGTGGCTCAAAAATTCGCTCTTTGAGAAACGCGTCAAAGGGTTGACCTGCAATTATCTCAACAAGGTAGCCGCAAATATCGGTGGCAAGAGAGTAGCTCCAGCGAGTGCCCGGATCGTAAAGCAGCGGTACTAACGCCAATTTTTCCGCAAGACTTTCCAGCGTGTCAGTCCTTGTCCTTGTTACACCGGCAGACTGATAGGCGGCATCAACTGGTAGTTCCATACCGGGTAGCAAGCCACCATAGGTGAGGCCTGATGTGTGAGAGAGTAAATGCTGGATGGTCATTGCTGTTTTTGGTGGGCGAGTCTTCATGGCAGTGCCGCTACCCTCCAACCAGACGCGCTGCCCCGCCCATGAGGGTATAAATTTGGCAACTGGGTCACTCAATTGAAATCGCCCTTCCTCAAAAAGCATCATTAACGCAATAGACGTGACAGGTTTGGTCATAGAATAAATACGAAATATGGTGTCGTCGCGCATTGGAGCATTTCGCTCAAGGTCCATTGAGCCCAGGGTTAGAGAGCTTGCAAGACAGCCCCTTCTGTTAACGAGCACCCGACAACCCGGTATTTTTTGTGGGGTGACATAGCGATCTTGCAGGTGGGCCCGTAGCTGATTGAGTTTGCGGCTTGAGAAGCCGGCGTTTTCGGGGGCGATTTCCATAATACAGTTTGTAGTCTCTTGACGATTTGTAAGAAGGGCTCACGCTAGCCATTGCACGGGTTCAGACTACACCATTTCAGGGAGTTAAAATCGGCCATGGGTGGCTAGTGCAAGGCAATTCTCGGACTGTCTGATGCGGGTTTTGGCACTTGGGTGTGTCGCGCCGGTTATTCTGCCAGCAAAAATTCAACCTCCCGTCAGTGGTGAGGGTGCGTTATGTTACCGAAAACGGGATAATCACCCCCCCTAATCGCTTTGGAATGACTGTGCTTTTTGGACAGCGTCGGCTGCATGTGCGGTCGTGTATACAATCCCTCCTGCACTCTACACTGGTTTTTTGCAGTCTATTTTCCAGTGCTCTGAGCGCTGATGTTCCCCCTATTGCTCACGGCGTGACGTCTTGTTTGGCTGCCATGTCTCGACCCGGAAGTAATGTTTCACGCCTGCCTTCGACCTTTAGGTTGGTTACTTGGAATATTGAAAAAGGCAATAACCCAAGGTGGATGGAAGATCTGGAGGTTTACCAACATCGTCCCCAATTACTTCTCCTTCAGGAGGCTTATATTCCCAGCCCTTTTGCCAGCTTGGTCTGGCCAGTGCTCCATGAAAGTTTTTCGGAGGGCTACCGCGCACCAAAGCGACAGACCGGGGTGATGACGATTTCGAGTGTCAGGCCTCACTTACACTGTGCGCTGACTGCGTTCGAACCCTGGTTGACCACGCCCAAAGCTACGACAGTGACACGATATGGACTGGCCAAGAGTACCGAGGATCTTCTTGTGGTAAACGCCCACATGGTAAATTTTGAGTGGGGTGTTACCGGTTTTAGAGAGCAGTGGGGGGAAATAGACCAGATAATCCGTAATCATCAGGGACCGCTGATCGTTGCTGGGGACTTCAACACCTGGAACTCTGCGAGGATGGCAGTGCTCAGCGAGGTGAAGGCAAAACACAATTTACAGAGCGTTAGTTTTATGCCCGATTCTCGAACCACCGCTTTTGGCTTGCCCCTAGATCATGTGCTGTTCCGCAAGCTTCAGACAACAAAAGCTGCGGTGATGGTTTCAAACAAGTCAGATCACAACAGCCTCTGGGTTCACCTCACGTCGAATTGACCTGTGTGTCAAAAATTCACGGGGCTATTAACCTGCACAAGATCTAGACAGCCATCCTTCCCGTAGTTAGAGAGCCGTATTAACAGGCACGAACGCGAGGGGAAGCGCAATGCAAAGGAATATAAGTGGGGTAGAGCGAGTGCTCAGACTCTGTCTCGGGCTAGGTATCTGTACAGCGGTGCTGGTGCTCGGTAACACCAACTTGGCTGACAGTGTGCTGTTACTGATTGGATTTTTTCTGGTACTTAACGGTCTGACGGCGCGCTGTTATCTTTGGCGTTGGCTCGGTATTAATAGTTTCCGCAGATCTGGGGGCTGTGCGCTCAATACCAGTGATCGCAGGGAAATTTAGGGTTTTCAAAGGCCGGAGCACGGCCTACATGGCGCCATGTCAATGACTTGCCGTCGGCGTTCTCGAAACTAACCGGACTGTTGTTTTAGGTCTACGAGTAGGCAGCGGGCTGCCATGACAAAGCAGGCAGTGCCACTTAGACCCAGGGTCAAGGCGCAGAGCATCGCATAGCGTAGATTGTTTTCGCCAAAAACGGTTGCAAAGCTGTCGCTAAGAAGCCCCACCACCACAGGACCTAGTCCTAGGCCAATCATGTTGAGTATGAAAAACAATACCGCGGAGGCCATAGCGCGCATTGCCGGAGATACCAGTGCTTGGCACATAGCGATGCTGGGCCCCAAGTAAAGCGAATTTAGAACATTGGCCGGAAAAAGAACCAGCAATAGAAGCGTGGAGTCTGTACTTAGAATGGCATAAGTCATAGGTACAATGGCCAAGCAGTTACCGATGATGGGAATCCAGACATACCAGCGCTTATCTTCTTGCCCTAATCGGTCAGCCAAATAGCCCCCCATAAATGTTCCGATAGCGCCTGCTACACCTGATACCAGTCCTAGGGCGAAACCCACTTCGGCGACCGAGAATCCATGGCTTCTCATTAAATATGACGGGTAAAAATTACCGTTGCCATAAGCCACAAATGAGGTCATGGCGCAGCCAAAAGCAATCCACCAAAAAGCTTTACGTTGTTTTAGCGTGCTCATCGTCTCATTGAGACTTGATTTTTTTACTGTTTGTCCCAGGTCCCAGCGTCCGCGCAATGGTTCGCGCACCACAAAAAGTACGATCAAGGCAAAAAAGACCCCGGGCACGCCCACAATAAAAAATGCGTTGCGCCAACCGAAGGTCTCAGCGATATAACCGCCTCCCGCAAAGCCAAAAAGAATACCCAAATAAATTCCCGCGGTGTAAAAGGAGAGGGCCGTGCCGCGTTTTTCGGGCGGAAAATAGTCGCTGATCATGGAGTGTGCGGGTGGGGACCCTCCTGCTTCGCCTAAACCAACGCCTAGTCGCGCCAATACCAGCTGACTGTAGCTACCGACCATGCCGGACAAGGCGGTCATGCCGCTCCACAGTGCGAGAGAGCCTGCAATGATATTTTTTCGGTTTGATCGGTCAGCAAGCCAAGCGATAGGTATTCCTGCGCACACATAGATCAAAGCAAAGCTAAAACCGGTCAGTACCCCCAGCTGTGCATCAGACAAGCCCAATTCGGCCTTTATGGGCTCTTGTAAGATGACAAGAATTTGTCGGTCGACAAAGTTAAAGGTATAGACAATGGTCAGTACCACCAGTACCAGCCATCGATACCGATGATCTTTGCGGTCTTGATCGGTTTTAGATACTGCGGTCATGAGTGGGTCTCGGGACAAAGATTGGCCAAAAGTTGAGCTTAACTAAAGTTCGGCAATTCCCGCCGCTGGGCTTGCAGTCGACATGACCACTTGGCCGCCCATCATTTCACAGACCTCGCGGTTGACCAAGTCGAACGTACCCAAAGGTCAAAGGTTTATCCCGTCGCAAAAGTGGCTCGTGATATCATTTGCAAATGGCTAAGACAAACTCAGAACTTACTCATCTTGATGAAGCGGGCCATGCCAGCATGGTCAACGTGGGTATGAAAGCGGACACCGAGCGCTGCGCTATCGCCACCGGAAAGGTGCGGATGAACGCGACGACGCTGGCTTTGATCATGGAAGGAAGCATGCCTAAGGGCGATGTTTTTGCTGTTGCCCGCATCGCGGGTATACAGGCCGCCAAACAGTGTTCTAACTTGATACCCCTATGCCATTTGTTGTTACTCAATAGTGTGCAAGTTGATCTGGAGCCCGACCCCTCGCTGCCGGGGGTGCAAATTACCTCGACATGCCGTGTGATGGGTAAAACGGGTGTGGAGATGGAGGCACTTACGGCCGTATCCGTAGCAGCACTCACACTTTATGACATGTGCAAAGCTGCGGACCGCGGTATGAGTATTGAGGATATCCGTTTGGAAACCAAAACCGGTGGGGCCAGCGGCACATGGCAACGAGGTGCTGAATAATGCTAACCGTGCGTTTTTTTTCATTGATCCGTGAAGCGCTCGATTGCGAAGAACTACAGGTAGAACATAATGCGGCCATGCTTACGGTTGATGACCTTAAAGTTAGCCTTGTAGGGACTGGCGGCGATCAATGGCGAGAGGCACTTTATCAACCTAATGTTGTGCACGCGCTCAATCAGCGCGTTGTCAATACAGATCATCCGTTAAAAGACGGGGACGAGGTGGCTTTCTTTCCACCCATGACCGGCGGTTGAGATGAGTGTACTGGTGCAGGAGAGTCCGTTTTCCGTGGATTCGCAGCTGCGTATTCTCCTGGCATCAAACAGGGGTGCGGGCTTGGTGACGTTCACTGGATATCTGCGAGATTTCAGCGAGGCAGGGGCCATCGAGGCGTTGGAGCTCGAGCATTATCCGGGCATGACAGAGCGCGTCCTAGAGGAGCTAGGGGCGCTTGCAGCTCGTCGTTTTGGGTTGAGAGGATGGCGGATAGTACATCGTTATGGGCGAATTGAAGAGCAAGATCCTATCGTTTGGGTGGGGGTTTTGGCGGATCACCGCCATGAAGCCTTTTCTGGGTGCCAGTTTATTATGGATACCTTGAAAACAAAGGCTCCATTTTGGAAAAAGGAATTTATGCGTGATGGACGTGTAGTTTGGGTTCAATCCAAATTAGACGACACCGAGCGAGAGCAAGCCTGGCAGGAAGATGTGTATGAGTAGTACCGAATTTCGCAATGCCCTTGGGGCATTTACAACCGGCGTTTGCCTCATCACTGTTAATGATGGCGAGTCGGGCTCTTTAGCGCTGACGGCAAACTCTTTCAGCTCACTTTCACTGGATCCACCCCTGGTTCTCTGGAATATCCAGAATGACTCCGATTGTTTTAGGGAGTACACCGAGTGTGCACACTTTGGTATTTCAATACTGTGTGCCGACCAACAAGCCCTTTCGGGTTGTTATGCGCGCAAAGACAATCACCGCATTGTAGAAGATGATTTTCTCAGCGATAGCTACGGTGCGCCGCTGCTCAAGCGGGCTGTTGCTCGCTTTAGTTGTAAGCTCGTGCAGCTCGTAGAGGCGGGTGATCATCATATTGTGATCGGTGAGGTCATGGCGTTTGACGCTCACGACGAGTCGCCGCTTTTATTTAGCCGGGGGTCTTACGACCAACTGGCCTCACGGACTGATTAAGGATTTACTGTGAAATTCTGTCCAGATTGTGGTGCGCCGACAAATCGTCAAGTGCCTGACGATGACGATAGAGAGCGCGATATATGCTCTCAGTGCCACACGATTCACTATCATAATCCCAAGGTTATTGTCGGCTGTATTCCCGAGCATAAGGGGCAGATCCTCATGTGCAAAAGGGCAATAGAACCCCGCTATGGTTTATGGACGTTACCCGCTGGCTTTATGGAAAACGGTGAAACGACTGCTGAAGGCGCCGCCCGTGAAACTTGGGAGGAGGCTAAAGCAGTTGCTCAGCAACCTATTCTTTATCGGATTTTCGACGTGCCACATATCAATCAGGTTTATATGTTTTACCGCTGCGGTGTTGAAGATGGTCGCTACGGGGTTGGCCCAGAAAGTTTGGAAACCGAGCTGGTATCACCATCAGACATCCGATGGGATGAGCTGGCATTTCCAGTCGTCAGGGAATTGCTCAAAGAGTTTCTCGATGATAGCCGTAGCGGTGATTTTCCTGTTCGCCACAGTGTTATAAGTTTTGGTCGCCGCTAAGGGGATAGCGGCTGCCCTCGTCACATCAAGCATTTCAAAAGAAGGATCTAAACGATGACATTTCCAAAGATTGGTAATTTGGCTCCGACATTTGCCTTATTGGACCAAGAGGGGTCTAAAGTAAAACTTCAAGATTTTCGTGGTCAAAAGAATGTCGTCGTTTATTTTTATCCCAAGGCGATGACACCAGGGTGCACGGTTCAGGCCGCAGGCCTGCGTGATAGTGCAGAGCAGCTGGCAAAGCGCAACACGGCAGTCTTGGGCATAAGCCCCGATGCCTCTAAACGTCTCGCAAAATTTGCTGAACGAGATAGCCTCAACTTCACTTTGCTCTCTGATGAAGATCACGAGGTTGCCAACAAGTATGGCGCTTGGGGGCCCAAGAAATTTATGGGCAGAGAATTTGATGGCATCCTTAGAACAACCTTTATTATCGGGCAGGATGGCCGCCTGAAGGCTGTATTAGATAAATTTAAAACAAAAAGCCATCATGACGATCTCCTAGCCGCCCTCGACGGCTTAGGGTTTAAATAAGCATTACTGAGCCTTCAGCACTGTACATGCCCCTAACGGCCTGTCTAAGCCCGTCTAAGTGCCCACTGCGTTCCTTTGCGATTTAGCGGGTAATCCCCCGTTTTTACCGCGACTTTGGTATTCTGGGACCTGACTATAAGCAGCGTTATTCATGCGAATCATCACTTGTAATACAAATGGTATTAGAGCGGCCCAACGCAAGGGTTTTTTCTCTTGGCTGTCTCAGCAAAATGCAGACGTGGTCTGTATTCAGGAGACTAAAGCCCAAATTCATCAGCTCGACCCTGCCTTGTTTGCGCCCGAGGGTTATTACTGTACCTACAACGATGCGGAGAAACCCGGTTACAGCGGAACTGCAGTCTTCAGCCGGGTAAAACCTAAAGGTTTAGTGACTAAGTTAGGTTGGGAGCCTATGGACTCCCAAGGGCGTTACTTGCAGGCAGACTTTAAAGGTCTGAGCGTGATATCTCTTTATGTTCCCTCAGGGTCCAGTGGTGAAGCGGCACA
Source organism: uncultured Luminiphilus sp. (assembly GCA_938091995.1). GTDB lineage: Bacteria > Pseudomonadota > Gammaproteobacteria > Pseudomonadales > Halieaceae > Luminiphilus. Next base: position 7,700 of record CALKNZ010000049.1, read on the forward strand.
GGATCGCAAAGAGATTTTTATGGAGAAATTTCTTCCCCATTTGCAGGCTTTAAAGCGTAAGCGGCGTGAGTTTATTATTTGTGGTGATTGGAATATTTGCCATCGTGAAATCGATCTAAAGAACTGGCGCGGCAATAGAAAAAATTCGGGTTTTTTACCCCATGAGCGCGCTTGGCTCGACCGAGTCTATGACGAGCTTGGATGGGTTGATGTTTTTCGTCGTATCAACCCAGAGCCAGATCAGTACACCTGGTGGTCTAATCGTGGTCAGGCCTGGGCTAAGAATGTAGGGTGGCGTTTAGACTATATGCTGTGCACGCCGGGAATTGCGGCTCAGGGAACCTCAACCAGTATTTATAGAGATGAGCGTTTTTCAGATCATGCGCCGCTCATTATTGATTTTGATACCCACCTTGAATCGTAGCGGTATCGGCAATACTTGTATCAATTAACAGGCTTACTAGGAGATAGTTATGTTTATATCCAGCGCTTATGCTCAATCTGCAGGGCCCGCACCTGCGGGTGGTGAATTTATGCAGATAGGCTTCCTGATTGTGCTGTTTGCATTGTTTTACTTTTTAGCAATACGGCCACAGCGAAAGCGACAGAAGGAGCACACAGACATGATTTCTGCGCTTAAAAAAGGCGATGAGGTATCAATGTCTTCAGGTATGTTGGGGAGAGTTACTGCACTTGATGAAAACTACCTGACTCTCGGTGTCTCAGGTGGGCTAGAACTCAAGTTTCAGAGAGTGCATGTCAACGCTATCCTGCCAAAGGGTACGCTCAAGTCTGTGGGCACCGAGTAACCCTCATCGCTTTGCTTCATTACCCTGAGAGGCTCCCCCTAGCTAGGCTCCCTACACCCCTTGAGTTTTTGCCGCGAGCAAGCGCTCAGTGGGGTTGTGGGAAACGCATCTGGATTAAGCGTGATGATCTATCGGGGTCGACCCTAACGGGCAACAAGGTTCGCAAACTTGAATTCATTACAGGTTTTGCAAGGGCCCAAGGTTTAGATACGTTAATCACTTGCGGGGGCTTGCAAAGCAATCATGCCCGGGCTACTGCCAATGTCTGCGCGAAGTTGGGGTGGCACTGCGACCTGGTTCTGAGAGGGAGCGACCCCAAGAGCGAGGGCAATACATTGCTTGACCAGTTGTTTGGCGCAGATGTCACGGCTATCGAGCCCCGTCGTTACACAGAGGATCTCAATGACATCTTGGAACAACGCGCCGAGTACCATCGTCGTGTGGGCAGGAAGCCCTTAATTATTCCTACGGGGGGCAGCAATGGTCTCGGGATTTGGGGGTATATCGCTGGCGCAGAGGAATTGGTCGCTGACATGGCATCTGCTGACATCAACACTGCGACCATCGTCACAGCCACAGGCTCAGGGGGCACTCAGGCAGGCCTTACTCTGGGGATGGCTTTATTACGGCCCCAGTGCGCTGTTTTGGGTGTCGCGGTGTGCGATGACGCGCAATACTTCCACACTAAGGTTGCTAGTGACATCGCTGAGGCTCAGGAAATTTGGCCAAGCCTCGCCTGTGATGACTTTCAGATCAATACCAATGATGCCTATGTAAGTCCCGGTTATGGCAGGGCAACCACAGCGGTGTACCAACGTATAGCAGCGTTGGCGAAGCTGGAAGGGATTGTCTTAGACCCCGTGTATACGGGTAAGGCCTTCCATGGGCTTTGTGAGGAACTGGCTCATGGCACTTTTTCAGACGTTAAGGACATCATTTTTGTACACACCGGGGGGATTTACGGCATATTCCCACATGGACAGCAACTTGGGGCGGCGGCTAAACACCCCGAATGAACGCTTAACTAAATAGAGGCATCTGTTGTGGAAGCTATTATCACTCAAATCAATGCAGTGGCCTGGGGTCCCGCGATGCTGGTTTTATTGCTGGGCACCGGCATTTTTCTGACCCTAGGGCTGGGTTTTATGACCTTTCATCGTATTCCCACAGCCTTTCGACTGTTGTTCGGTGGGGGTTCAGGGCAGGGCGATGGCGATATCGCACCTTTTAGAGCGCTCATGACTTCTCTATCTGCGACCATTGGTACCGGAAATATTGCTGGGGTGGCCACCGCGATCGCCCTGGGTGGGCCCGGAGCCTTATTCTGGATGTGGATAACCGCGCTTTTTGGCCTGGCAACAAAGTTCGCAGAGGGCGTGTTGGCTGTAGAATACCGAGAGCGGGATGCCTTGGGTGGTTACAGCGGTGGTCCGATGTACTACATCCGCAATGGCCTTGGGCAGCGTTATAAGTTCTTGGCAACGGCTTTTGCGCTGTTTGGCGCGATGGCGGGTTTTGGTTTGGCGAATACAGTTCAGTCCAATTCGGTGGCTCAAGTCCTTGGCGATAACCTAGGGGTCCCCTGGCAGGCGACAGGCCTTGTTTTGATGCTGGTCGTTGGCAGTGTCATTCTGGGAGGTATTCAACGTATTGCACTCATTGCGGGGGCCGTTGTTCCCAGCATGGCCATTGCTTATGTCCTGATGAGTATTTCTGTCATTGCAATACATATTCAAGAAGTTCCCGCGGCTTTTGGCACAATATTCAACTCTGCTTTTAACGGTGCTTCCGCCGCAGGTGGTTTTGCGGGTGCGACTGTGTGGGCAGCTATTCGCTTTGGTGTGGCCCGTGGGGTGTTTTCAAATGAGGCGGGGTTGGGCAGTGCCCCTATCGCCCACGCCGCGGCAAAAACCAATGAGCCGGTAGAGCAGGGCATGATCGCCATGTTGGGCACGTTCATCGACACTTTGATTATCTGCACGATGACCGGTTTGGTGATTGTTTTAACCGGCGTATTTGAAACCGGAGAGTCTGGCGCCTCGCTAACAGCCATGGCCTTTGCAGAAACTTTCCCCGGCGGCGAGTGGGTTGTCACTTTAGGCGTTATTTTATTTGCCACTACAACAATGATCGGATGGTCATTTTATGGCGAACGCTGTGTTGTCTATTTGGTGGGTACTCGGGGTATTTTACCTTTTCGGATTCTCTGGGTCGCCGCGATTCCCCTGGGTGCTGGCCTAAATCTGGGCATCGTCTGGTTGATTGCGGATACCTTGAACGCCTTTATGGCCATTCCCAATCTGGTCGCGCTACTGCTGTTGTCCCCGGTAGTCTTCAAGCTATCCCGAGCCTATTTTGCCGGGGAAAGGCGCGAGCCAGCGGCGGAAAATGGGGTCTAAATTGTCATCCCCCACAGTTCCCGCAAACCTAGTGATCGCGATTTCTTCGCGAGCACTATTTGATCTCGACACCGCTCATCAGGTTTATGAAGATAAGGGACTGGCGGCTTACTCCCAATATCAAATCGATAATGAGCAGGTGCCACTTAATCCTGGTACTGCCTTTAGCGTTGTCCGCAAGTTACTGGCCCTCAATGACCATTTAAGTGATGCCATGCAGGTTGAGGTGGTGCTGCTTTCCCGTAACAGTGCCGACACGGGCTTGCGGGTGTTTAATTCCATAGAACATTATCAATTACCGATTACTCGGGCGGTTTTTTGTGGCGGGCAGGCACCTTGGCGCTATATTGTTCCTTTTGGCTGCCAGCTATTTCTTTCTGCCGAACCCGACGACGTTCGCAAAGCCCTTGAAAACCATGTGGCGGCCGCCACACTAATTTCACGGCAGCCCTCGGATAACGAAAATCAGCAATTACGCTTCGCCTTCGATGGAGACGCAGTGTTGTTCTCCGACGAGGCAGAGCAGATCTATAAACGTGACGGGCTTGAGGCTTTCACTGCCAGCGAGCGCGCTGCTAGACATGAGCCACTGCAAGGCGGTCCCTTTAAACGGTTCCTCGCTGCACTCCAGCAACTTCAGCAAGCCTTCCCTGTCGATGAGGCCCCGATTCGTACCGCGTTGGTGACCGCACGTTCTGCACCTGCACATGAGCGTGTTATTCGCACACTTCGGGCCTGGGATATACGGATTGATGAATCCATCTTTCTAGGCGGACTCGATAAGACCGAATTTCTAAAAGCTTACCAAGCCGACGTTTTTTTTGATGATCAACAGACTCATTGTGAGCGCGCCGCTGATCACGTCCCCACCGGGCATGTCCCCCACGGCGTAGCTAATTCCCCCTCGTGACATTTGTCGCATTAGTGCATAAAAAACATTAATTTTATGTCCAAAACACTGGACCGAGGCGGGTAACTGGCGTTATTTTCCAAGCGATGCTGTGCTCGGGGTGATAAATTGAAGCTACAACAATTGAGATATATCTGGGAGGTCGCACACCATGACCTCAATGTATCTGCTACGGCCCAGAGTCTTTTCACCTCACAGCCCGGAATCAGCAAACAAATACGCTTGCTAGAAGACGAATTAGGCGTGGAGATTTTTGCCCGCAGTGGCAAGCATTTAACGCATATTACCCCAGCAGGAGAAGTGATTCTCGAATTGGCAGGAGAGATGCTGCGCAAATCAGATGCGATTAAACGTGTAGCTCAAGAGTTTTCAGATGAAACCAGCGGCACCTTGTCTATTGCTACCACCCACACCCAAGCCCGCTATGTATTGCCGCCCATCATAAAAGATTTTATGTCCGGCTATCCCAATGTGTCGCTGCAAATGCAGCAAGGTACGCCGCCTCAGATTGCAGAAATGGCTGCTGAAGGCAGCGTCGACTTTGCCATTGCGACCGAGGCCCTGCAGCAATTCAGCAGTCTGGTGTTGTTACCCTGCTACCGGTGGAATCGATGTATCGTAGTACCCAAAGGCCACCCGCTGACAATGATCGAACGGTTGACCCTTGAAGCCGTTGCAGAGCACCCAATAGTGACCTACACCTTCGGCTTTACAGGCCGATCTAAGCTAGATGATGCCTTCAAAAGTCGAGGGCTAGTGCCTCGTGTTGTCTTTACCGCGGTCGACTCCGATGTCATTAAGACCTATGTCCGTTTGGGCTTGGGGATAGGTATTATCGCGGGCTTGGCTCATGATGAAGATCTCGACGAGGACCTGGTCAAACTTAATGTTGACCATCTCTTTGCCAGTAGCGTGACGAGCCTTGCCTTCCGTAAAGGCTCATTTTTACGCGGTTACATGTACGACTTCATTCTGGCTCTAGCACCTCATCTGACACGGGATATTGTTGTGGAGGCGCTTGCCAGGTCGAATCCGATAGAGCGAGAGGCGCTTTACAGTCACATCGAATTACCTACCTACTGAGTATCGAGCGCGCGCATAAAGTTCGAGACCTTGTCCAAGGTCTCGGCGAACTCGTCCTTGGGCACTGAGTCCCAAGTAATGCCGCCGCCGCCCCAGCAGTAGAGCACACCGTCAACGGCCTCAAGAGTCCTGATGGCGATGCTAGACTCTAGCCAGCCTTCTGCCGACATCGCGAAAACACTGCCGCAGTAAACGCCTCGAGAGCCTTTTTCTAGGCCTTTAATGATCTCTACCGAGCGTTTTTTTGGCGCCCCTGTAATTGATCCTCCAGGTGAGGCGGCGATTAGAGCGGCTCCGGGGCTTACTCCCGGTTTCAGCATACCTTCAATGCGGCTGACTAAATGATGCACATTGTCGTAACTGTAGAGCTTGCAGAGTTCGGTGACCTTGACGCTACCTGTCTGGCAGAGCTTGCCGAGGTCGTTTCGTAATAAATCAACGATCATAATGTTTTCGGCGCGATCCTTCGGAGAGTTCAATAGGGCGTTAGCTGAGGCTCTATCTTGCTCTGAATCGGAAAAACGGGGTCTAGTGCCTTTGATCGGCTGGGACCGAATATAGCCCCCTTCGACGCTTAAAAAACGTTCTGGAGATTGTGAGATAACCGCGTGATCTGGGCCGATTTTGAGGAATGCGGCATAATCTCCCGGCGCAACATCTCTAAGTCTCTCGTAAATCCCATATTCAGACCCGCGGTAGTGGCATTGAAAACGTTGCGCAATATTAGCCTGATAGCAGTCTCCGGCGGCTATGAGGGCTCGAACCGCGTCGACCATATCTTCATAGTATTCCTGTGAGATATCAGCTTTAAACCCATGATTTATATCATATTTAAGGTCAATATTGTGATCGTTTTTGAGCATTCTTTGCTGCACTGTATCGGCAATCGTCTCCGAGATACTCGGATCTTGAACCAGCCAGGCACGGCGCTCTGTATGGTCTTGCAAGAGATACCATGAATATATTGCGGCAGTCGCGGGCCTGAGCGTATCAGCAGCGACGCCGAGAGTGTTTGCAGAGGCAGTTTCAAAATCTAGAAAACCAATCGCCAGTCGTGATGATTCTGAGGCGGAGGCCTGCAGATTGGCCTCGATGCCCCTCATCCAGTCATCGGCATTACCCCCGAAATCGGCGACATTGAAGTACTGATCTGGCAGTGCAGTAATGATGTCGTAGCGGCCGCTGTCGACATCGCGTTTGCGACTATCGAGCATGGCAAAGCCTTCAAGATCGGCAAACCGCCGACTCCAGACAGTGATATCACCCGAATAAGGTATAGGGCTGCGGTGTGTACTATGAATTTTCAAAGATTTTGATGTTCATTTCGCCACAAATTGACACAATACTGCTCTTAAACGTAAGTTACGACCCCGCGTTGAAAGAGCGCTGCGTAATGGGTGCCGCGGGGATACTCAAGGGTAGCGAAACTGGGCCCACTAACCATCAGGATTAAAAGTTTCCATGACCGATAAAGTCAAGCGGGAAAACCTAAACGTCGGCGAGGTTACAGCAATACCTCATGCGACGCTGATCAATCCACTTCGTCGTAGTGAGCCGCGCTGCGACTCAAGTTTGGGACGCTACGAGCAAACGCTTGAGCGGGGCAGAGCGCTGCAACAGCGCCCTTATGAAGCGGCCGGTCAGCGCAGTATACAGCGACAGCATTTGAAGAACCGTATGACTGTGTGGGAGCGCATTCAGTATTTAGCTGATGACAACCCCCAGGTGCTCTACCAGAACTGGGGACCTAACCTTGATGGTGCATCCCTGGTTACTGCGATCATCCAAATTGATGGGCGCGACGTCGCTATTTATGGTCATGATTTCACTGTACGTGCCGGTTCAATGGATGCGACGAACGGTAAAAAGCTGGCTCGGCTGTTCGAATTGGCGGCTAAACGTGGCATTCCTCTTGTGGGTCTTAATGATTCAGCCGGGGCTTATATCCCTGCAGGAGTTGGGGGCCTTGATGGTTATGCCGACGCTTTTACCGCTTTGAGAAAGATCAGTGGCGTCGTTCCCAGCATTATGTGTATGTTTGGATTTAACGCCGGGGGCGGCAGCTATTTGCCACGCCAGGGTAGTTTTCTTATTCAACCCAAGGAGACCTTTTTTGGTTTAACCGGTCCTGGGGTGGTGAAATCGGTGCTCGGGGAAGACATAACGCCGGAAGAGCTCGGGGGACCCAAGGTTCACAGCCAGACGGGTGTCACAGACTTCGTCGTTGATGATGAAGTCTCGGCACTACAGAAGGTTCGGGAGATTCTCAAATATATTCCTGACTCCAGTGTTCAGGCGCCTCAATTCAAACCCACCACCGATCCAGGTACACGCGCTACTGTCGACATCGATATTCTTTTACGCAAGGCGTTTAACTCGCCAACCGGCTTCAATACACCCGTGGATATCACCATTTTGATTCAGCAGCTGTGTGATCATGGGGATTTTCTTGAAGTGCAAGCTGAGCGTGCTCGAAACACCATTACTGCATTTGGGCGGATGGCCGGTAACGTGGTCGGTTTTGTAGCGAATAATTCAGCAGTCGCCTCCGGACAAATTGATATTGATGCGGCTTACAAGAATGCGCGCTTCATTCGGTTTTGCAATCTCTACAACATCCCCGTGATGTTTTTAGAAGATACAACGGGATTCCTTCCAGGACGAGAACAGGAACACCGGGGCATTGTTCAGGCTGGACGTGCCATGCTCGATGCCATTGTTGACTTGCGCACGCCGCGATTTCTGGTGCTCGTGCGTAACGCTTTTGGTGGAGCTTATGCCTCCTATAACAACTACCCTACGGGAGCCGATTTAGTGGTTGCACTACCAACGACCCGGGTTGCTGTTATGGGGCCGGCAGGTGTTGAGTATGTTTATAAAGATGAGCTGCGAAAAATTCGGGGGGAAGTCGCTGACCGAATCACCGCAGAAATCGAAGTGCAAAAGCAGCAAGGGCTGGGCGACATGGAGGCCGAAGCCGCCGCGACAGAAGGGGTGAATTCTTGGGTCCGAGCCGAAGAGGCCGAGCTTGCATTGCGCTACGAGCGCGAAATTATGAATCCAGACGAGGCGCTGAGTCTCGGATCGGTATCCCAGATCGTTATGCCCGAAGATTTAAGGCAAGTTTTAACAGATCATTTATCTTTTTGCCTACGACATTATGAACCCTCAGCGTTGCAAGATGTGCAGCGCGAGTTCCATTGATAACGGTGACAGGAAGCTCTAACGTGTCTAACGAACACTACCTCAGTAATCCACTGATTCACCAAGATCGGCAGTTAGGGTCGAGAGACTCGGCCTGGGTAAGGCGCTTTGATTGTAGCGCCATGCGTCCGCTTATTATCTGCCGTGGGCCGATTCGCAAAGAGGCCATCGACGTATTTTCTGAAATGGGCATCCACTATTTTGGAATACTACTCTCAGAGAAAGACTCCATTGTTTATCCACGAGCACTTGCACCTGAGTTGAGGGTCCTTACAGACTCCAGCCGAATTCACCGAGTTCCCGATTACACCGGCGCCACCAAAGAGGAGCGTCTGCAGCGTATTGCGGACATCATAAACATTGCCAAAGAGGGCGGCTACAACGCGATATTTGCTGGTTATGGCTTCATGGCTGAAGACGAAGCGATGGTTGCAGCCATGGAAGAGGCTGGGCTCAACTTTATTGGTCCGTGCTCAAGAACGGTACATGACGCAGGCTTAAAGGACGAGGCTAAGCGTACCGCGCTAAAGGCGGGCGTTTCCGTGACACCAGGGATCGATAACGGGACAGCACTGACATTACTGAAAAAACATCCGGATAAAACCGCCCTGCAGGCGCTCTGTCGAGAAGAGGACCTCAACGTCCCCGAATCCGCGTTTGACACAGAGACCCTTGAAACCCTTGCAGATATCATTTTGACGGCAGGGTACAAAAAGGGCGTTGACCTTTATACAGTTGATGAACTCTCACAAACGCTGACTGATGCCGTTCGTCAGATCAATGCCCAATATCCCCAAAACCGTGTTCGTCTCAAAGCGATCGGCGGAGGTGGTGGTAAAGGCCAGCGAATCGTCGCCCTGGGCGATGCGGAACGAACCCCAGAGCTGGTGCGCGAAATTCTAGCGGAGGTCAAAACAACGGGGGTTGGTGACAACAAGAATGTCCTCGTTGAGCTCAATATTGAGACGACTCGCCACCAAGAGATTCAGGTGATTGGCAATGGAGACTGGTGCATCACCCTTGGTGGCCGAGACTGTTCATTGCAAATGCATGAACAAAAACTACTGGAAGTTTCGGTGACCCGAGAGAGCCTTATTCTTGCGGCAGAAGCGACCGAGAGAGCCGGTCAAACCGCGGCAACTGCGGTCTTGCATCAGGATCTAGAGACATTGGATACCATGGAAACTGAAGCAGCTGTCTTTGGCTCAGCTGTTGGACTGGATTCGGTATCAACCTTTGAGTGCATCGTCGACCGAGATCGTCATTTCTTCATGGAGATGAACACTCGCATACAGGTTGAACATCGGGTCAGTGAACTTTGCTATGCCATGCGGTTCGAAAATCCAGACGACCCCGAAGACGCCTTTGTTGTGGACTCGCTAGTGGAAGCTATGGTGCTACTAGCAGCCCACGGTCCTGATTTACCGAAACCCACTCGATTGCCTAGGTACTCCGATAGCGTAGAAGCGCGCCTTAACGCAACCAATGATGCCTTACAGCCGAGTGCGGGCGGGCAAATTCAACATTGGTCTGATGCGATCGAGGGCGAGATCCGCGATGACCAAGGCATCAGCCTGCATAACCCAGACACCGATGTATTTATGGATTACACCTTGGCGGGCGCCTATGATTCGAACATTGCACTGTTATTAACCGTTGGTGAAACTCGCGCCGCCTGCTATGAACACATGGCTGAGGTACTGCGACAGACAACAATGCGTGGTCCCGATTTAAATACCAATCTTGGCTTTCATTATGGTCTAGTGAATTGGTTTTTAGGGAATGAAATTAACGCCCGTCCCACCACGAAATTTATTGTGCCTTATCTGACCGCGGTGGGCGAGCTGGCAAAAGAGGCTCAGCGTGTCGATATTGAGGTGGCATGGAGTTTGTTGTGTAAGCAGCGACTCAGCGAAGCTGCTTCCGAACATCGACCCGCGCTGCAAGGCGTACTGCAAAGCAAACAGTCGCTATTACTGCGACCGATCAAACTGCTGCTAGAGTCGCCACACTTGTTGTCGGGCTGGCTAAGTGTCAACCGCGAGGCCTTTCACAGTGACGGTGAGCATATTAGCTGGGCAGAAAATCCAGTTGATCTTTTGTCCGATACTTATCACTTTCTAAAGATGGATTGGTCTCCCGAGGCGGCGGCTGCGCATGTGATTTGGGATCACGATCATACAACCCTGTCTGAAGCCGAAGATTTTTATCGCGATTTGGGTCAGCGTTTGGGTAAAGAACACTGGAAAGATTTAACCGTCGCGCTTAGCGCTTCTGAGTGTTCCGGTATACATGCTGACGAGTGGCGGGGGATCCTCGCGGCTCATCGTGGTTTTCAAGCCGGCATGGAAATATTGGAATTGCTGCCAGCCATGGCTCGATTTACTGGCTTTTACGAGCTGGGCGTAAACGATGATCTAAGCATGGCTATTCCGGAACGACTTTTTGACGAGACCCATCAGACCGCAATGGCCAAGGTTCTTGCGCCACCACCGGTGGCAAAGTCTAATGAAATTGTTGCGGTGAGTGGTGGCATGTTTTACGGCCGTGAAGCGCCCGATGCGCCGTTGTATTTGGAAGCCGGAGCCCATTTCGAAGCGGGGGATCCGTTATACATTGTAGAAGTGATGAAAATGTTCAATAAGGTATACGCCCCCTTTGCCGGAGTCGTCGATGAGGTTTTGGTCGAGGGTGACGGTGTCATCATTAGTAAAGGTCAGCCTCTCTTCAAAGTGACGCCTGACGAAAAGGTCGAAATTGAGCCCGAGCACGTTGTTTCTGAGCGTCGTACCAACCACACCCGCGAACTCATGAAAATGTTCCTTTAAATTGGAGTTGCTGTTTTGATTACCAGCCTTGACCATATTGCTATCGCAGTCCCCGATCTCAATGCCGCAATCGAACGGTTTATGGGGGATTTTGGCTTGAGCTTCGATGGCACTGATGATGTGATTGCGGCGCAAACCAAAACCGCTTTTTTTAGTCTGCCGCCCACCCACATTGAATTGGTGCATCCGCTTAACGGGGCAGGGCCGATCGCAAAATATTTAGAAAAACGCGGCGGGGGTATCCATCATCTTTGTTTCAGAACCGATGATATCGATGCCGATGTGGTTCGTTTGCGGAGCAAAGGCTATCAATTCCTTAGTGAGGAACCCTCTCCGGGGGCCCATGGTGCCAGGGTCATTTTCATACACCCGAAAAGCTGCGACGGCGTGCTGATTGAACTGAGCCAGCCCGGTAGCGACCAGCAAGGGGACAGTCATGAGTAAAATTTACGATCCTGAAAAAGCGAATCTCGAGAATTGGTCGGAGCTTGTTACGAAACAAAGCAAGGGGCTGGGTCCAGATGATTTCACCTGGCACACACCCGAGGGAATTCCACTTAAAACCCTGTATACCGCAGCAGACCTAGAGGATCTGCCCCTTACCGATACCTTGCCGGGCATCTCTCCCTATATTCGGGGTCCGATGGCGACTATGTATGCAGGACGACGATGGACGATTAGGCAATACGCGGGTTTTTCTACGGCAGAGGAATCCAATGCCTTTTACCGTCGCGCCCTGGCGGGTGGCGGTCAGGGTGTGTCAGTCGCTTTTGATTTGGCAACTCACCGTGGCTATGACTCTGATCATCCGCGTGTAGCCGGGGATGTGGGTAAGGCTGGCGTGGCCGTCGACTCTGTTGAGGACATGAAGATTCTTTTTGACGGTATACCTTTGGATCAAGTTTCTGTATCCATGACCATGAACGGTGCAGTACTGCCGGTATTGGCAGGATACGTGGTGGCTGCTGAAGAGCAGGGAGTCCCCCAGGACCAACTCTCGGGAACTATCCAAAATGACATACTTAAAGAGTTTATGGTTCGAAACACCTATATTTATCCCCCAGCACCCAGCATGCGAATTATTGGCGACATCATTGCTCACTGTTCACGGAGCATGCCCCGATTCAACACAATTTCAATTTCTGGCTATCACATGCAGGAAGCAGGGGCGAATGCAGCGCTTGAGATGGCCTACACCTTGGCAGATGGCAAAGAATACATTCGAACCGCTCTGGCGGCCGGGCTAAACATCGACGACTTTGCCCCACGCCTGTCGTTTTTCTGGGGCGTCGGTATGGATTTCTATATGGAGATCGCCAAGATGCGAGCTGCTCGCTTGCTGTGGGCAGAGATCGTCGCGGAGTTTGAACCTAAAAACCCCAAGAGCTCAATGTTGCGAACCCATAGCCAGACGTCGGGCTGGTCACTGACCGAGCAAGATCCCTACAACAACATTGTCAGAACGACTGTTGAGGCCATGGCGGCAGTTTTTGGAGGCACCCAGTCACTGCATACAAACGCCCTTGATGAGGCTATAGCGCTGCCCTCAGAGTTTGCAGCTCGCATTGCGCGCAACACGCAGCTCATACTGCAGGAGGAAACTGGAATAGGGCAGGTCGTCGACCCCTGGGGAGGCTCCTACATGATGGAAGCGCTCACTGCAGAGATGGCGGACAAGGGTAGAGCGCTAATCGCGGAAATCGACGAATTGGGCGGCATGGCAAAAGCCATTGAAAGCGGTGTTCCTAAGCTGCGTATTGAAGAGGCCGCGGCAAGCAAGCAGGCCCGGATTGATCGTGGTGAGGACGTCATTGTTGGCGTGAACAAGTATCAAAATGACGCCAAGGATGAAATCGATGTCCTAGAAATTGATGATGGACAGGTGCGTGATGCTCAGCTAAGTCGTCTTGCCGCAATTAAAGCGTCTCGAGATGACGCGAAGGTCGTGGCGTCCCTTGAGGCCTTGACGGAGGCCGCCAAGTCGGGGGAAGGTAACCTGTTAGAGCTCGCAATTGAGGCGACACGCCGTCGTGCCACTGTAGGAGAAATATCAGACGCACTGGAAGCGGTATACGGACGCTTTGTCGCGCAAGCGCAAACCGTTTCAGGTGTTTATGGGGCAGCATACGCTGATGACAGCGACTGGAGAGGCATTATTTCAGACATCGACAGCTTTATTGAGCAGCACGGGCGTCGACCTAGAATGCTAGTCGCAAAAATGGGGCAAGACGGCCATGATCGGGGCGCAAAAGTTATAGCCACGGCGTTTGCCGATGTTGGTTTTGACGTAGATTTATCCCCCATGTTTGCGACTCCGGAAGAGGTCGCCCGGCAGGCCATTGAAAATGATGTGCACGCGGTAGGGGCCTCAAGTCTTGCTGCAGGACATAAAACGCTCGTTCCTCAGCTCATTGAAGCCTTACGCGCGCAAGGGGCTGAGGATATTGTTGTTATTGCTGGCGGCGTCATACCGCAGCAGGATTACGGTTTTCTCAGGGAGCAGGGTGTCGAGCTCATTTTTGGCCCCGGAACGCCGATACCGGAAGCCGCTAGAGCGGTTCTCGACGCTGTTAACGCGCAAAAACCCGGATGACATCAAAGCCAGAAGTGATTGATGTCGCTGGCATTCTTGCGGGACAGCGCAGAGCTCTAGCAAAGGCCATAACGCTGGTCGAAAGTCAGCGTGAGGACGATCGTGAAGCAAGCCAGCGCTTGTTGAATGCACTGCTAGCTCACACGGGTAATAGCATTCGAATTGGCATTACCGGTGTGCCGGGGGTGGGGAAATCGACCTTCATCGAAGCCTTTGGCCTTCACCTTGTGCGCCAGGGACATCGTGTTGCGGTGTTAGCCGTGGACCCAAGCTCGCCTCTCGCCGGTGGATCAATATTGGGAGACAAGACCCGGATGGAAGCCTTGTCACGAGAGGACAATGCCTACATCAGGCCTTCCCCAGCCGGTAGCGCTTTAGGTGGGGTGGCACTAAAAACACGAGAGTCGATGTTGCTGTGTGAAGCCGCAGGTTACGACGTCATCATTGTGGAGACCGTTGGTGTAGGCCAGTCGGAGCACCAAGTGGCTGGCATGGTCGATTTTTTTCTATTATTGATGCTTCCCGGTGGTGGTGATGAATTGCAGGGCATCAAAAAAGGCATTCTCGAACTTGCCGATACGATCGTCATTAATAAGGCCGACGGCGACAGTGCTGCCATTGCACGGATGACGCGCCAGCATTATGCGAGCGCCATGTCGTTACTTAAACATCCAACCAGCTGGCAACCTAAAGTATTGAGCTGCTCCGCGCTCAACAATGAAGGTGTGGATGACATTTGGGCTCTGATTAAGGAGTTTCGTGCGCAAGCTGAAGGACATCGAGGCATCGAGCAAAAACGATCACATCAAAACTTAGCATGGATGCAACAACTGGTTGATGAACTGCTAAGAATGGGGTTAAGCCGCCACTCTGGTGTTCGAGCAGCTTTGCCGGACCTTGAGCAACAGGTGCGTAATTCTGTGATAACACCCCTTGCCGCGGCCATGGAAGTGATGCGCATCAGCCAGCGCTCATGACGTTCGGCGCGCTTGGCGAACGGCGGCCACAACTGACCAATTACCCTTTGGCAACTTGGACGCTGTAGGTGGCGTGTGAAAGCCTAATCTTATCCCCACCTGGTTAGCCACAAATCAAACTACTCGAATAAGGATGTCAACAAATGTTAGTGGTGAATGGTTTAAAACAACTTCCCGTTGTGGTGCTCACCATGCTCCTCCTGGGGTGTTCAGGGGACAGGGCCGTCGTCATTGAGGATTCGAGCGACCGCCGCATTGTACGGTTTGACGTGGCCTCGGCAAACGTCTATGTCATTGAGGAAAATGGTCACCGCCTAATGATCGACGCTGGGAATCCTGGGGATGAAGAGCGTTATGAGGCTCTCATGCGCGGATCGGGTATCGACCCCGCAACCATCGACTTTGCGGTCTTGACCCACGGCCACATTGACCATGCGGGCACAGCTGCTTTTTTCCAAGAGCGCTATGGGATTCAAATCATTGGTGGCGCCGGTGATAAGCCTATGATCGAAGCTGCTGGGGATGTTGACCTGTGCCCCACATCAATAACCGCCAAGCTGCTGCACATGACGCTCAAGGGCAAACAATACCCAGCTTTTCAGTTGGATCGAGGGATCAGTGCAACGAGTGGCGTGGTCGATCTTGCCGAGTTTGGAATAACTGGAAAACTCATTCCGCACTCAGGCCATACGCCTGGGTCGATGGTTATCACTATCGGTTCCCATGCCTTTGTGGGTGATTTAATACGGGGAGGTGTTTTGCGACCTGAGGTGCCGACCACGCATTTCTTTATGTGTGACTTAGAAGAAAATCGACGCCGAATTGCCGAGATCATGGCGCTGGAGGAAATTCAGTATTGGCATCCTGGGCATTTTGGGCCGTTCCCGGCTGCCGCCGTGGGTGTATATCTTACTCAGCAAACGGATGAATAAAACAACGGCCTTCACGTGTTTGCGTGCCGTACTCATCAGCAAGCTTCGTAAAGTCGGTCAAAAATATCGCTTTTAACAAGATAGACATCGTGAGGGTCGCTCTCTTTCAAAACCAAATAATCACCGGGTTGGCCCGCGAAGTAACCAGCGTCATGCCATTTGGTAAAAACCTTAGTGGGTTTTGTCGTAGGCGTTGCAAGCACGCTGACGTGTGAGTGAGCAACACAGCCTTTAGCGCGTTCAAGAATCTCAAAATTTTGCTCGGACGCGCTCAGATAAACTCGAGGTGTGTACTCCGCGAGCAGAGTTACGGGAGCGTTTTTAGCCGCATAGCTAGCTTCAAAGGTAGCCCGTTCAATCGGGTAAACCTCACCCTGAATTCCGATCATAATGTAAACATTCTCGGAAGCTAAGATATCAACATCACCCTCAAGAGTGCGCACTCGAATCTCATCGCCCGATTCGGTGAGGTCTAGCGTTGGCACATAGCCCAGAGTGACGGGTCTCTTGTGGTATTTGGACATAGCCTCGGTATCGAGATTGTGACTGCGACTATTAATGATATCGACTTCCGTGAAATACTTATGGACCCGATTCACCAAAAACGCTTCCGGGCTCAGCGTGGGCTCCTGTAAGCGCAACGCCGACTCTGCAATGAACCCCCCAGCTTTAGTGACGTGGCCGCCACCTGATCCCACATCAGCAGCGATAAAAGCCGCCATCTCATTTGCCATAACGTCTTGCACACAGCTACGGACCGAGAACTTAATGCCTTGATTGATAGTATTGAAGACGACACAGCTAGATACCGCATCAACCTGAATCGCCAAATCGCTAATAAAGCCCAGAATATTTGGATCACAGGGTTTGACCGCGGTCACCGAGTAGTTAAAGGCTAAGTTATGACTAGTGCGTAGCAGTGCCAGTCCCGCAGTCTCCATATCATTCAAAGTGATATTGGCGTTTTTCATTCGACCAATGAGTGACAGATCTGGCGTCAGTGACTCCAGCATGTCCTTATCAGATGGATGACCAATTTCAGACAAGCTGTTGGTGTCGGTATAAAGTCCATAGTACAAGGCGGTTTGAACCTGGGTCGGTAGAGAGTAATCTGGGTCTTCTCTCAATAAGGTCCACACCAGAGTCGCACAACTGCCTAGTTTGGGATGAATCTCGGCCCGTGGTATATCAAAAATCTCTTGCCTGTGATGGTCGATTATGACGATATTTTCAGCGCTTTCACGAAGTCGACTAACGTTCCCAGCACCAAACTGGCAGTCGACGGTGATCAGGAGGCCCTCGGTGTGCTCGTGACAGACCTGCTCGAGGGGAATGTCCAACGCTGCGATCATGAGCAGTAAGTTCGGCTTATCAATAGTATTGGGGCCGCCGTACACCAAACGAACTGTTCTCCCAAGGGAAGTGAAATAATCGTAAAGCGCAAAACCGGAGGCAATCGCGTCAGCATCAGGGGTATCGTGGCATTGAATAACAATGGGTGAGTCATCCAGCAGCGTTCGAAGCTTTAATCTCATTCGATTCTTCATTTGGCTTACGTCTCTCAACTTCATGGAAGTTTACTCGCGGTAAGTACACCGCAAAGAACGTCTTATCTCTGCTCATAATGGTAAATCACGGCGGCCCTCAGAACCCATTTTTTCCGCGGTAATTTCAGCATTCGAATAGCACTATGAGCTAAAACGGCTCGCCGTCTATACGAATATCTAATGTGTTTGATGTGTCAGTGCTGGCGTCGTGTTGCCAATATTAAAGATTTTGAGCTCGCGTACAAACAGGTGGCCCCTACCTTCTTTTGTTCAACCAGCGTACTCTGAATCCATGAGATTTTTACGTTTAGAGAGACTGATTAATCTGCATGATGGTTACCGCAGGACACTCCGTGTTGATCATATTGAGGTGCTCGTCATTCAAGATTGTGGGGAGATCTTTATTGTTCAAAGTCGCTGCCCCCATCAGGAATACCCCCTCGAAAAAGGGTCTATTGCCGATGGCTCGATTTCTTGTCCCTGGCACCACATGACATTTGATCTTAAGACCGGCACCCATTTGGGCGGCGGCTGTAGTCGACTGAAGATTTATGAGCCGGTATTCCAGGATAACCTGCTGGGTATTATGACCGAGGCACCTACTAGTGCAGGTTTCTAACGTGGAAAATTGCTAAGGGTATTTGATTCGCAAAGACTATCTGCAGACGCCGCACTTCAGTATTGCGCTCTTAATTCCCGACTTTCTGTGCTCGCGTGCCAAAGGCGATCAAATTTATCGAGCCAGCCGGTGATAGTGACGGGATTATCTAACAGGATTCCCAGAGTCTGCGCCGGCTTTAGCAGTAATGCCTGTCTTCGATCCGCAATGACTAGCGTCTCACCTTGCCATTCCGGATGGCTGGTTAAGCGGTGCAGTGACACAGAAGATGTCAGACGTCGTGTTAACGCCGCTAGGCGATGGCGCTCTAATCTTAGCGGGCTGTCATCTGCAACGAGGATCCGAATACGAGGTTGTCTGCTTGTACGCGCTAAACAGGACAGAGCTGACACAACTTCACTTCGGTCCAACAATGCCGGCTCAAGATCAGGGCTGGCGATATCGATTGAGCGACGCGCTGATTTCAGAAGGCCGGTCAGCTGTTCAAAACTTTCGGCAACGAATTGGGTTTCAGCTGAGGTGCTTGAGTTGCCCGCCTTATCAGTCTCAGAAGTGCGCTGCGGTATTAGCTCCTTGGTGTCAGCCTTAGAATTTGACCCGTTAACACCCGCGCTCACTAATCTAGGCTCACTAGGGCACCACTCATTGATAAAAAACTCAATAATTCTGGGTGCACTGATGCGAGCTCTTCGGGGGTCAAAGTTTCGTCACTGCAAAGGCGCTCAAGCACCGTTTGTGAGGCAATTGGCACGCGAAGCATCTCGCCGTTTGCATAGACGCAGCATTGATCATCTATCGCTTGCCAGGCTAGCCGTGCGCCTGTATGCAGACACAGAGCCCGGGCATGTTCGTGGGGAGGAGGGGCGCACTCACCGTTTTCGGTAACAACTTCTCCTAGCCATGAACCATCATCCAAGGCTGCCATACTATTTTGGATCGCTTCACGGGCATTGTCCCAATGAGCTGAGGTTATCTCCCCCGGGCGCGGTGGGTTTGTCACTGAAGCGCGATCCTCAAGCAGCAATTCAGGATCGAGACCTTCAAGAGTTTTGTCCGTCCATCGCGCCAGTAGTGCCGCGATAGCAGGCGCTCGGAACCCCAAGGAGTAGGTCATGCAGGGGGTTTCAGCGATTCCCCAATGGGCCATGCCCGGGGGCACATAAAGCACATCACCGGCTTCCAGGACATACTCTTGTGAGGTTTCAAAGTTTTGCAGCAGGTTAAGATCTTCGTGTTTGATTCGAGGCGTATCATCATCGCACCATTCACCGAGCCGCCATTTTCTGCGCCCCGTCCCCTGCACTAAAAACACGTCGTAGCGATCAAAGTGGGGGCCCACGCCGCCCTCTGTGACCGCATAACTGACCATGATATCGTCGAAGCGCCACTGAGGTAAAAACCGCAAGCACTGCTTAAGGGAGGCTACCTCAGGAACCCAGCTATCAACGCCATTAACCAATAAAGTCCAGTCGTCTGAACGTTGGAAATCTGTGGGAATTAGGGGCCCCTGTTTCAACGCCCAGCCGTTTTTTGACTTGCTGATCAGACGACTATCTGCGTCGTCCTCAAGTGCCAAGCCTCCTAGCTCTTCGGGGCTTAGCGGCGACTGCCAGTTAGGCAATGCACCCTTTATCAGTAGCGGGTGACGCTGCCAGTAGCACTCAAGGAACTCTTGCTCATCAAATTGAAAGGTTAGCAGTGACTTAGACACGCTCAATTCACCATCATTCCCTAATTTTTTGAGCTTGATATGCGGCGTTACCTGTATAGCTCGCTGGTGTCAGGGCTTGTAAGGAGGCCTTAACTTCACTGGGCAGATCAAGGGACTCGATAAATGTTGCCAATGCGGTGGCTGTTATTGCCTGTCCCCGTGTGAGCGCTTTAAGTTTTTCATAGGGCTCCGGGATGCCGTATCGACGCATCACGGTTTGAATAGGTTCAGCAAGAACTTCCCAGCTATCGTTCAAATCTTCATCAATGCGCCCGGTGTTGACTTGCAGTTTGCTAATGCCTTTCAAGCAGCTCTGATAGGCGAGCAGTTCATAGGCACAACCGACACCCATATTGCGCAGTACGGTGCTATCGGTCAGGTCGCGCTGCCAGCGGCTTATGGGGAGCTTCTGCGATAGGTGTGACAAAAGCGCGTTTGCCAACCCAAGATTGCCCTCGGAATTTTCAAAATCAATAGGGTTTACCTTATGAGGCATGGTGGATGAGCCGACTTCACCAGCCACTGTGCGCTGCTTGAAATAGCCTAGGGCAATGTAACTCCAGATGTCGCGGTTAAAATCGATCAATATGGTATTGAAACGCATCATGGTATCGAAGATTTCTGCCATGTAGTCATGGGGCTCAATCTGGGTGGTATATGGATTCCAGACTAAGCCCAAGGCCTCGACAAAATCCTGCGCGACGTTTGGCCAATCAACGTCAGGATAGGTCGCCAAGTGCGCATTATAATTACCCACTGCGCCGTTGATTTTACCCATGGGCGTGACTTGCTCTAACTGCTTAAACTGACGTTGTAATCTCGCGACAACATTGGCGAACTCTTTTCCTAGGGTCGTTGGGCTGGCGGTCTGACCATGAGTTCGAGACAGCATAGGTTGTTCTGCCTGTTGCTGAGCGAGATCAGCCAATGCATCAATGATCTCCCTCATAGGGAGTAGCAGAATCGTCAGGCCATCTCTTAGCATTAATCCATGAGCGAGGTTGTTAATGTCTTCAGAGGTGCAGGCGAAATGAATGAATTCGCTAACAGCGGCCAACTCAGGCTGGTTCGCTACGGCTTCCTTTAAAAAGTATTCGACAGCCTTGACATCATGGTTCGTCGTTGCCTCAATTTCTTTAATAGCCGCGGCTTCTTCAGGGCCAAACGCATTCAAAACATCATCAAGAAACTGTGTGGCGGCCTGACTCAATGGTGGCACCTCAGAAATACTGGGGTTGGCCGCCAAGCATTGAAGCCAGCGAACCTCTACGCGTACGCGCCTAGCAATTAATCCATACTCGCTAAAGACTTCACGAAGCGGTAACAATTTGTTGCCGTATCGCCCATCGAGTGGGGAAATAGCAGTCAGTGCGTTTAGTTCCATGACTTTTCTACCTATTCATCAGTCTTAACTATTGAGGCCACTAGCGAATACCGACTTCTCGGCATAACTCCAGAGCCGTTGTTCGAATACGTCCTCGCTGAAACGTGAGTTTCCAGCGGCGTCCGCCTAGTTGACGCCACAAAAAAGCAGACCTCACCCCGGCTAGTAGTAAAGCACGAATGATTTCAGCATTGCCCTCGTTCTGTAGGTGTTGAGCGCTGCCCATAATTTTGATTCGGAAGGATAGGGTGCTCAGAGTATCTGAGTAGACCGCCGCAACGCTGTGGCAAATTTCTTTTGCTTGAGAGCTGAAGTGTGCCGCTTTGTAGCTCGAGTGCTGTAATCGGTTGTGGACAATCTCTTGTAAATCGCTGCGAGCGGCAAATTTCCCTTCAAGATGCAGGATGGATAAAAAATAGCGCATCATTGTGCCTGCCGTTTCATCGTCCCCGGGGGCGAGCCCCGCTGCTAAGTTCTGCAGGCCCAATTTAATACCTTGGATGTTGCCAAAGACGCCTTCAACATCTTCAGCGTCGAAACTAAACAAGGAATGCAACGAGGCCTCTAAATATTCTACAGGATAGGTGCCTGTGCGAGATAATTGGTCGACAATTCTCGCCGCTTGAGCAACACCTGCAAGGGCTAGGGTCTGCTCTTTAAGCAAATTAGGTTTGCTCATAGCGCGCTCTCAATAATGCCGCCACCGAGGCAGGTATCGTTATCGTAGAACACGACCGATTGCCCTGGGGTGATGGCACGTTGTGGAAAATCAAATTGAACAAGAAAGCCGGTATCGGTCGCTGAAACGACGCAACTCTGATCCGATTGGCGATAGCGCACTTTTGCGTTGCACTGCAGCGGTAAATTAGGGGGGCTGCCCGAAATCCAAAACAAGTTCTCGGCGTGAAGCGTGCTCTTGAAAAGCTTGGGATGGTCATTTCCCTGAGCAATAACAAGAGCGTTGCGTTCGATGTTTTTCTCCACGACATACCAGGGCGCCGGGTTACGGTCGGCTAGGCCGCCAATACCTAATCCCTGTCGCTGTCCAATGGTGTGGTACATCAGCCCCTGATGCTCTCCCAGGGCTTGGCCGTCAATATCTTCGATAACACCCGGTTGCGCAGGTAAGTATTGCTGAAGGAAGTCTGTGAAGCGCCTTTCGCCAATAAAGCAGATTCCTGTAGAGTCTTTCTTGCGCGCAGTGCTTAACCCAGCCTGTTCGGCAATCTGCCGGACTTCGGGCTTGGCTAGACCTCCAACGGGGAACAGACTGCGTGACAGCTCCTGATGGCCTACTTGATGTAAAAAATAGCTTTGATCTTTGTCCGCATCCAAGCCTTTTAGCAGTGCGGTCTGTTCTTTAGAGTCATCGCGTTGAACGTAATGACCGGTAGCGATGAAATCGGCACCCAAATCCGTAGCGTAGTCTAAAAACGCCCGAAACTTTATCTCACGGTTACAGAGAATATCTGGATTCGGCGTGCGACCACTTTGATATTCCGCAAGAAAGTGTTCGAAAACACCGTCCCAATATTCAGCGGCGAAATTTGCGCTGTGCAGTTTTATACCCAGAGCGTCAGCAACGGCTTGGGCATCTGCAAGATCTTCTTTTGCCGTGCAGTACTCTGTGCCGTCGTCCTCCTCCCAGTTTTTCATGAACAGGCCTTCGACACGATACCCCTGATCTCTGAGCAACAGCGCTGCAACGGAAGAGTCCACTCCGCCGGACATCCCAACAATGACGGTGCTCGTACTGGAATTGTTCATAAATTCAGTATTCTGTGATGAGTGAAAGCGGTGCACATAAACCCGCTCGGTGTTGGTGCAGCACTTTAAGTACCAGGTGACTTCTATGGATTGGCACAAGACGCTCAATTTCATCAAAGCCCATCCAGCAAGCGCTAATGATACCGTCATCAAGGTCTCGGTCGCTATGCTCCAATAAAGCAGTGCAGAGAAACGTATGGCGCAGATAGGTAATGCCATTGTTCGCGGTTAGCATAGCCACTCCAAGATACCCCGTCACCTCGACCTCCCAGCGCGTCTCTTCGAGTACCTCTCGGCGGACAGCGTCGAAAAGGGACTCACCTTGCTCGAGGTGTCCTGCCGGCTGATTGAGT
Source organism: uncultured Luminiphilus sp. (assembly GCA_938091995.1). GTDB lineage: Bacteria > Pseudomonadota > Gammaproteobacteria > Pseudomonadales > Halieaceae > Luminiphilus. Next base: position 30,816 of record CALKNZ010000049.1, read on the forward strand.
ACAGGGCCTTCAGTACCTAATGGGTGCTCTTCAACCATGAGGTAGTTGCCATTCTTATAAACCACGGCGGCAACGGTGACATTAGGTCGCCATCGTGTATTCATTGCTTGCACACTGCAGATTGCCTCACAAACTGTCCCGGTTTTAAGTTTCCAAGTTGCCAAGCCCCAATGGCAATGCGAACCAGCCTAAGTGTCGGTAAACCGATCGCCGCAGTCATGCGTCGGACTTGACGATTACGTCCTTCCTGAATTGAAATTTCCAACCAAGCGGTGGGTATTTTCGCGCGAAACCGGACCGGGGGCGATCTGTCCCACAGATCGGGAGGATCAATGACTCTCACTTTGGCAGGTTTGGTTCGTCCGTCGTTTAACGTCAGTCCTGAAGCGAATTGGTCGAGGGCTTCCTGTATGGGGGCACCTTCAACCTGAGCCCAGTAGGTTTTCCACAATTTAAACTTTGGATTCGCAATTTGCTGTTGTAACTTGCCATCGTTTGTCAGCAGTGTGAGGCCTTCCGAATCATAATCAAGTCGCCCGGCAACGCGGAATTCGGGCGCTGATAATAAATTACCGAGGGTTTGCCTAGGCGGATTGTTATCCCGATCAGTGAATTGGCTAAGAACTCGAAAGGGCTTATTCAGTAGAATAATGTCCGACAATCCCAGTTCCTCCTGATTAATGTTAGACTCGCGCACCGGGGGAGATGGTCTGGGACCATCATCCAAAAGCGTTCCAGTAGTGTGACATAGGGTCAGAGGCTCCGACTAACGGCGCCCAGCCGGAGGTCGTCGCAGCAAATTGGAACGGAATCCATCGAAATACCTGAACTAAATTAAAAATAGGATTCTCGCAATATGTCATATAAGCACATCAAGGTTCCAGAAACCGGGGACGTCATTACAGTCAATGAGGATAACAGCCTGACTGTGCCCGATAAGCCTATCATTCCTTATATTGAAGGTGACGGCATCGGCGTTGATATCACGCCCGTCATGATTGATGTCGTTAACTCAGCGGTTGAAAAGGCCTACGGCGGGCAAAAGGCCATCTCGTGGATGGAAATTTACACCGGAGAAAAAGCCGCCGAGTTGTATGAAGGCGACTGGTTTCCCGAGGAAACACTCGAAGCCATCAAAACATATGCAGTAGCGATTAAGGGGCCTCTGACAACGCCTGTAGGTGGGGGCTTTCGTTCTTTAAATGTGGCACTGCGCCAAGAGCTGGATCTTTACACCTGTCTTCGTCCGGTTCGCTGGTTCGAAGGTGTGCCATCACCTGTGCGTCGACCCGAAGACTGCAACATGGTGATCTTTCGTGAAAATTCTGAAGATATTTATGCGGGTATCGAGTATCAGGCAGGGACGCCTGAGGCACAAAAAGTGGTCGACTTCATTATCAATGAGATGGGCGCTACAAAAATTCGTTTTCCCCAGAACGTAGGCATTGGCATTAAGCCAGTTTCTTCGGAGGGTACAAAGCGGTTGGTTCGTAAAGCCATTCAATACGCGATTGATCAAAACCTGCCCTCGGTAACCTTGGTACACAAGGGCAACATTATGAAATTTACGGAAGGGGCTTTCCGTGACTGGGGCTATGAGCTTGCTCAGGAAGAGTTCGGCGGTCAGTTGGTCGATGGTGGGCCTTGGGTTGAAATTAAAAATCCCATCAGCGGTGACCCAATTATCATCAAAGATGTCATTGCTGACGCCATGTTGCAGCAGGTCTTAACCCGTCCCAAAGAATACAGTGTCGTCGCAACACTGAATCTCAATGGTGATTATCTTTCCGACGCTTTGGCGGCTCAGGTTGGTGGTATTGGAATCGCCCCAGGAGCGAATCTGTCAGACACCGTTGCTTTGTTTGAAGCCACTCACGGAACAGCGCCTAAGTACGCTGGGCAGGACAAGGTTAACCCTGGATCTTTGATTTTGTCGGCTGAAATGATGATGCGGCATTTGGGTTGGAACGAAGCCGCAGATCTTATCGTCGATGGTATGAATGGTGCGATTCAAGCTAAAACGGTGACTTACGACTTTGAGAGGCTCATGGAAGGCGCGACCCTAGTCTCATGCTCGGACTTCGGAAAAGCTATCATAAAGGCAATGTAAGTGTCTGTTTTTAATATTAAAAGCCTGCCATGCAGGCTTTTTTTTAGCCCGTGCATCTGTGCGGTCAGCCATTGACACGGGCATCGCTGAGCCTTGGTCCGATTTAACGCTATCAAGACAAGCCTTTAAGCAAAGGAATTGCACAAACGTTGCCGCAGGTCTGCTGGGACGCGCCTGACGGCGCTGGAAAAATCCTTATCAATATCTGGACAGCACTTAGCTGCACTTTTACGTCAGCTGGACGGTTAACCCCATTCCCCTCAACTTTAAGGGTAAACCGCAGGGCTACAGAGATCGTAGGTATAGGTAAGGCAAAATACACAAGCGTCCTCTGGGATCTTTTAAGGATTATCCCGGGTTTTTGGGCATTTTCGGCAGCGAAGATACTCAGATAATACTCAGCTAGTACCGAGGTAAAAAGAAACACTACAAGCAATGTTAAGGGTCTTGGGCCAACCATGCGGTGAACCTTTACCCATCCGCGTGCCGGCTCTGAGTATGCCTGGGGCGTCACGAAATGAGGGCGATGCACCATTAGGTGATGTGATTCGTATGACCGCTACTGGGTGGCTGAGAGTCAGCTAGCTCAGGGTTTTCCACACTGATGATGTGGCTAATTTTTTTCTTTAATGACATATACTCTTGGAATGATGACGAAAATGCATAACTGGTCGATGGGTCCTCCGGACAAACCCGGACAGGATGGTGAGGGCGATTTGGCCGTAGCGCCAGCAAAACCGAAGCTAAAGCGGCCACCGCTGTTTCAGGTGGTATTGATGAACGATGACTACACCCCAATGGAATTCGTGGTCGAAATATTAGAGTCCTATTTCAACTTGGGACGGGAGCAGGCGACACAAATCATGCTCATGGTCCACACCAAGGGTAAAGGAGTGTGCGGTGTCTATCCTCGCGATATCGCCGAGACTAAGGCGACGCAGGTGAATACCTATGCCAGAGACAGCGGACATCCGCTACTGTGTGAAGTTGAACCGACCGATGACGAGAATTAGAGGTAACTGGGTATGCTGAGTAAAGAGCTGGAAACCGTATTAAACGATGCCTTCAGAACGGCTCGTTCGCGTCGTCACGAGTTCATCACCGTCGAGCATCTTTTGCTCGCACTACTTGAAGATGCGGCTTCGTTAACCGTCATGACGGCTTGTAGCGTTGATATTGACGCACTGCGGGGCGATCTTGTTGAGTTTATCGATTCAACGACGCCGTTATTGGGGGATGAAGACGATGGTCGTGACACTCAGCCCACCTTGGGGTTTCAAAGGGTGTTGCAGCGGGCGGTATTTCATGTGCAAAGCTCAGGAAAAAGTGAGGTTACCGGCGCCAATATTTTAGTTGCAATTTTTTCTGAGCAAGAGTCGCAAGCGGTTTATTTTTTGAAAAGCCAGAACGTTTCACGGCTTGATGTGGTTAATTTTATTACTCACGGTATCGCTAAAGACGAAGAGTCTGAAGAGGGTGCTCGAGGCGAAGGGGAGTTGGGTGAGGAAGATCCTGCAGAGGCTTCGGATGCTCCCTTAGATACCTATGCGACAGACCTCAACGAGGAGGCAAAATCGGGTCAGATTGATCCGCTAATTGGCCGTTTGGCTGAGGTGGAACGGGTTGCACAAATATTAGCGAGGCGACGTAAAAACAATCCTTTGTTAGTCGGTGAATCTGGCGTGGGTAAAACAGCCATTGCCGAGGGACTCGCCAAGATGATTGTCGACGGTAATGTCCCTGAGACCCTACAGGGGGCCGTTGTGTATTCCTTGGATCTGGGTGCCTTGTTAGCAGGGACTAAGTATCGGGGCGATTTTGAGAAGCGCTTCAAAGGGCTGCTGGCCAACTTGAAAGAACGTGACAATGCGATTTTGTTTATTGATGAAATCCACACGATTATTGGTGCAGGTGCCGCATCTGGCGGTGTAATGGATGCTTCAAACCTACTTAAGCCGTTGCTCAGTTCGGGAAAAATGCGCTGTATAGGGTCAACAACTTACGCGGAATACCGGGGTATTTTCGACAAAGACAAGGCCCTTAGCCGACGGTTTCAAAAGATCGATGTGTTGGAGCCGTCTGTTGACGATGCCTACAAAATTCTTAAGGGGCTAAAGAGCCGATTCGAAGAACATCATGGACTGCGCTACAGCGACCGCGCTTTGCGAGTCGCGACGGAAATGGCGGCGAGATACATTACCGACCGATTTCTACCCGATAAGGCGATCGACGTCATTGATGAGGCGGGTGCTTATCAGCAGTTATTGCCGGTGAGTAAGCGTAAAAAGGTTATTGGTGCCGGAGATATAGAATCAGTGGTTGCAAAAATAGCGCGAATTCCTCCAAAGACCGTGACTTCTGATGATCGAGATTTATTGGAGAAGCTCGAATCCAACTTGCAAATGGTGGTTTTTGGGCAGGGCAAAGCAGTATCTCAACTTGTCGCGTCAATTAAGTTAGCACGAGCCGGGCTTCGTTCTGGAGACAAACCGATTGGCTCATTTTTATTGGCTGGGCCGACCGGTGTCGGTAAAACCGAGGTCACAAAACAATTAGCACTGCAGCTGGGGCTTGAACTTACCCGATTCGACATGTCCGAATACATGGAGCGACATACCGTATCGAGGCTCATTGGAGCGCCGCCTGGCTACGTTGGTTTTGATCAAGGTGGGCTTCTTACCGATGCCGTGACGAAGCACCCTCATTCTGTGGTGCTATTGGATGAAGTTGAGAAAGCGCATCCTGAGGTATTCAATCTTTTATTGCAGGTCATGGACCACGGCACACTGACTGACAACAACGGTCGCAAAGCCGATTTCCGCAATGTTATTTTGGTGATGACCACAAACGCAGGGGCGGAGAACGTCAGCCGACGATCTATTGGGTTTACCCAGCAGGATCACAGCACCGATTCCCTAGAGGCCATTAACCGCATGTTTACGCCCGAGTTTCGAAACCGACTCGACGCGATTGTTCCCTTCGAGCCTTTAGGTGAGGACGTTATTCTTACTGTGGTCGATAAGTTTTTGACAGAACTGCAGGGACAGCTCGACGAAAAACGTGTGCAACTTGAGGTCGATGAAGAGGCTCGACTGTGGCTGGTAGAGAAAGGCTACGACCGAACGATGGGCGCTAGACCTATGGCCCGAGTGATTCAGGAACACATCAAGAAACCCCTAGCTGATATGGTGCTTTTTGGCGCGTTGAACAAAGGGGGGACGGCTTTAGTCACTTTGAAAGACGATCGCAGTGAGTTGGTTGTCAGTGTTGAAAGTGAGTCGGAAAACCCCGTAGAGGCCTGAGGAAGGTTTACTCATGCACTCTTGGGCGTTATGTAGGTGCCGATAACGGCCAGACCGGCGGTGTCACAGGACCTCTGCAGTTGACCTAGGGCGATCAGCGGCGAGTGTGCCGCGTCCTTAGAGGGGCGAGGCGCCCTGACTAAAATGGTTGCCACAAACCCTTGGTATTGAGCTGCGCAAAAGGTGCGCCTTACCGCTCTCGATAAGTGATGCGACCTTTAGTCAAATCGTAGGGCGTGACTTCAACCCGAACTTTGTCTCCCGTGAGAATGCGAATGTAGTTTTTGCGCATTTTCCCAGAGATGTGCGCGGTGACCACGTGGCCATTTTCTAATCGCACACGGAATGTGGTGTTGGGAAGGGTGTCAATAATTTCCCCTTCCATTTCGATCTGATCTTCTTTGGCCATTTATGTTGCCATCCAAAATGATTTGGGGCGCACTTTACCCGAAACTATCGCTCTTCAAAAGTGTTGCTAGGTAGGATTATCTACAAACCGCATGGGTACGCCGTGACTGATGTCAGTTTGGAAGGCTGTCGCTTGTGGAATTTGCCAATTCCCCCCTCGAAATAACTCCATGGGCTGGAATCGCGATTTGTAGCTCATCTTGTCACAGTTGGTTATCCAATAACCGAGGTATACGTAATCGAGCTGAGCTTGCCTCATTAGGTCAATCTGAAACAGTACGGCATAAGTGCCAAGGCTTCTTGCCTCATACTCTGGATCATAAAAAGTATAAATGGCGGAGAGCCCATCGAGCATTTGGTCTGCGACAACGACGGCAATCAGCCGATCATCTTCGTAAAAACGAAAATAACGTGTACATCCCAGCCCATTGTTTAAAAATGACCTGTACTGGTCTCGCTCTGGTGGAAACATATCACCATCGGCATGTCGCACACTGATATAACGTGCATAGAGTGCGTATGCCTCATCGTCATCGATAGCGTCTTCCTCCCGAACCACGAGATCTTGATTCCGACGCCAAACACGTTTTTGACTCTTGGAGCGATTAAACTCAGCGACAGGAACTCGGGACGGGACGCAAGCATTACATTGACTGCAATGCGGGCGATAAAGGTGGTCACCACTCCTTCGAAATCCCATCAGCGACAGCTGGGTATAGAGCGCTTGGGATAATGTCTGGCGCGGATCAATAAAAAGGGTCGTGGCTTCCTGATCAGCGAGATAGCTGCAGGCGTGGGGAAATGTCGTGTAGACACGAATATCACGCAATGATGCCGTCATGCAGCGAGCTCCGAAAACAACCGAGCCGATGACTCTGGCAGCAAAACCTGCCAAGGTGCGTAGTGAGCTGCGTTGGGTCTCACCCCGGTAATAATTTTTTGAACTTGATCCATATCCCCACTTATCGCGTGTTCCAGCTTTGCTTCAAAGGATACTCTATTTACCAGTCGTGCTCCCAGCGATGACAGGTGGCTACTCTCAACCTGGCAGTCGATAAACTCGAAGTGACCGATTTGCCCAAGATACGCCAAGGCCGCTAAAGCGGTTTTTGACGCGTCTGTCTCAATGGAAAACATGGACTCGCCAAAAAAAGCTTTTCCCAGACTCACCCCGTACAATCCTCCGACAAGGCTGTCATTACGCCATACCTCTATGGAATGGGCATAGCCAAGGCGATTAAGCACCTCATACGCTGTAATCATGGATGGGAGAATCCATGTTCCGGCCTGCGAAGGTCTTGGTGCAGCACAGGCGGTAATAACGGCCCTGAACGCGGCATTCACAGAAAGTCTAAACCCTCTATTTTTCAATGACTTGCCGAGGGATTTTGATAATTTAAATTCGCTGGGTATGAGTATGGCTCGAGGATCTGGCGCCCACCAAAGTATGGGCTCATCGTCACTGAACCAGGGGAAAATGCCTCGACTGTATGCGTATAAAAGCCGCTCCGGAGATAGATCTCCGCCTATAGCTAGAAGACCGTTAGGTTCTTCTAGGGCCTCGACGCTCGCCGGAAATTCAAACACGGGCCATTGCCAGAGCTCAGTGACTCAATTCGTCTAGATATTTTTCAGCATCAAGTGCGGCCATACAGCCAAAGCCTGCTGAGGTGATCGCCTGACGATAGATGTGATCAGCGACATCTCCTGCAGCGAAGACCCCTGGCACACTGGTGTGCGTTGCCTCGCCATTGGTCCCAGAATTGACCTGTATATAGCCCCCTTCCATCGCCAATTGCTGATGAAAAATATCAGTATTGGGTTTGTGTCCAATAGCGATGAAGACCCCCGAGAGGTCCAGTTCTTTCGCGCTATCATCAAGGGTGGAGCGCAACCGTAAACCGGTCACGCCGGAAGCATCACCGAGCACTTCATCCAGGGTTTGATGCCAGTGGAGGACCACCTTGCCTTCTTCTGCTCGCGCGAATAAACGATCCTGCAAGATTTTTTCAGAGCGCAGCGAGTCCCGCCGGTGCACGAGATGTACTCGGCTGCACAAGTTGCTCAGATAGAGGGCTTCTTCCACGGCTGTATTGCCGCCACCGACAACAGCGACCTCTTTGCCCCGATAAAAAAAGCCATCACAAGTTGCACAGGCACTGACGCCGCGACCCATAAAGGCTTCTTCACTCGGCAGCCCAAGGTATTGCGCAGAGGCGCCTGTGGCGATCACAAGGGCGTCGCAGGTATAGTCTTGGCTGCCACCCAAACGAAAAGGCCGACTGTTCAGATCAACTTTTTCAATGTGATCAAAGATAATGGCCGCGTCCAGCCGTTCGACATGCGCTTGCATTTCGAGCATCAGCTGCGGCCCCTGCAAATCTGAAGCGCCTCCCGGCCAATTTTCAACTTCAGTCGTAGTGGTTAACTGTCCTCCCTGCTGAATGCCGGTGATCACAACGGGATTGAGGTTCGCTCGCGCTGCATAAACGGCTGCGGTATAACCCGCGGGCCCAGAACCCAGAATGATGAGGCGATGGTGCTGTGGCTGACTCATAAAATAAACACTTAGCTGTATGGAAGAGAGAAGGTGCATCACGTTACAGTGCTGCTGTGCATGTTAACATCTCAATTTCGACAAAAGGATGCTGATTCGTTGTCAGCCACACGAAAATCTTCAAAATCTGTACAGGATCTCACTCCAGAATCCCGAGGCCCCAAAGATGCGCTCTTTATCGCTATTGGGGCGGCTTGTCTATTGGTGTTGCTGGCACTGGTAAGCCATAGCAGTAGCGACCCAGGTTGGTCCTCAAGCGGTGGGGGTGATGTTAAAAACCTGGCGGGTATTACCGGGGCATTTCTCAGCGACGTCCTGTTTTCGCTACTGGGTTACGGCGCCTTTTTGATACCGGGGTTATTGGGTTATCAGGCCCTTCGTTTTTTACTGGTCAGAGAGGCCCGAAGTCCAACAGATTGGCCTATTTTTGGTTTGCGCGCTTTGGGGCTGATTCTTGTCGTGTTAGCGGCCACTTCGCTGGCGGCATTGAACGACAGTGGGACTGCAGATTTACCACAGGGTGCTGGCGGGATACTGGGCGCCAGCATGGGCTCAGGCTTTGATGCAGCATTTAGTTCTGTGGGGGCGCGCCTGCTTTTACTGGCCGTATTTTTTCTAGGCATCACCATTTTTGCTGATATCAGCTGGCTTAGGGTGATCGACGAGCTGGGTAGTCGACTCATTCGAGCTTTTGACCGAAGTTGGAATTGGCTGCTTCATACTCGAGACAGGCTGGCGGAGCGCCGCGAACGCGAAAAGCAGCAAATTGAACGCAAAGCCGTGATTGAAGATTACGTTGCCCAGAAGAAAAAGAACCCGCCCAAAATAAAAGCGCCCGAGCCCCGAGCAGCCCCCAGTCAGCGCATTGAGAAAGAGCGTCAGAAGCCCTTATTTGATGTTCCTGTAACCGGGGAGGTGCCGCCTCTAGATTTGCTAGATGTCGCCGCAGAAACCGGTCCCAGGGGGTACTCTAAGGAAGAGCTCGAGTCTCTATCGCGATTACTGGAGCTCAAGCTTCAGGATTTTGGTGTCACTGCCGAGGTGACCGCGGTCTACCCGGGTCCTGTCGTCACGCGGTTTGAAATTCAACCTGCCGCAGGCGTCAAAGTATCCCGCATTTCCAATCTAGCTAAAGATCTCGCGCGGTCTCTGGCTGTTATTTCGGTCAGGGTGGTGGAAGTTATTCCAGGAAAGAGCGTTGTCGGCATTGAAATACCGAATGCTGATCGCCAGACAGTGAATTTTAAAGAGGTTCTAGCGTCGCAAACTTTCGATGACTCAAAGTCAAATTTAACCTTAGCTTTAGGTCACGATATTGCAGGTGCACCTGTTGTAGCAGACCTAGGGAAAATGCCGCATCTTCTGGTTGCAGGAACCACCGGGTCGGGAAAGTCCGTCGGTGTGAACTGCATGTTGGTAAGTCTGCTTTTCAAAAGTAGCCCAGAGGAAGTTCGGATGATTTTAATCGATCCGAAAATGCTGGAGTTATCGGTCTATGACGGTATTCCCCACCTCTTAACCCCAGTCATCACCGACATGAAAGATGCTGCCAATGGTCTCCGATGGTGTGTTGCAGAGATGGAAAGACGGTACAAACTCATGTCGCTTTTGGGGGTCCGTAACCTTGCGGGCTACAACCGCAAAGTAAAAGACGCCATTGCCGCTGGAGCGCCTATTGAGGACCCGGTCTGGGTTCCAGACCAGTTATCTATGATACCGGTTGAAGAGCAGGTGCAGCCGACCTTGGAACCCTTGCCAAGTATCGTCGTCGTCATTGACGAATTTGCTGACATGATGATGATTGTCGGTAAAAAGGTTGAAGAATTAATTGCGCGAATCGCTCAGAAGGCCCGCGCAGCAGGCATTCACCTTATTCTCGCAACGCAGCGTCCCTCGGTTGATGTCATTACGGGGCTCATTAAAGCCAATATTCCCACCCGAATTGGCTTTGCGGTGAGCTCTAAGGTTGATTCCCGAACGATACTTGATCAAGGCGGCGCTGAACAATTGTTGGGTAATGGCGATATGTTGTATCTGCCCGCTGGCTCCAGCGTTCCCGTGCGCGTGCACGGTGCCTTTTGTTCTGATGATGAGGTTCATCGTGTGGTCGCTGACTGGAAACGCCGTGGCGAACCCAAGTTTATAGAGGGACTATTGGACGAGGGAGGGCAAACACCTGTCACAGCAGGTGAACTACAGTCCGCCGCTTCTGACGATGAAAATCCTGAGGGCGACGCTCTGTACGATGAGGCCGTTCACTATGTCACTAAGAGCCGTCGGGCCTCAATTTCCAGCGTGCAGCGTAAACTTCGTATTGGTTATAACCGGGCTGCTCGGCTTATTGAAAGTATGGAGCAAACGGGGGTCGTATCGACTATGGGGACAAATGGGCAGCGGGAGGTTCTTGCGCCACCTCCCGTAGAGGACTGACCATGACACCTCTTGTGGGCGCTAAGTGGCGGTGGTGGGTTGTCGCACTTTTGTGTCTTTGGCTGCTCATTGGAATGGTCAGAGCCGTCAGAGCCGCAGGACTATTGGGGAATATTGAATCACTACAAGGAAACTTTAGTCAGGAAATAGTGAATTCTAAGGGGGCCGTGACGGCGAAGAGCCTTGGTGTTTTCGCTTTGCTGAAGCCGCATTTCTTTAGGTGGCAGATTGTGGAGCCGGGAAGGCAACTGCTCATTAGCGACGGCAGGTTTTTTTGGCAACACGATGAAGACCTTGAAACGGTCATCAGGCGACCTCTAGAAGGGCAGCTCAATTCTCCCTTGGGTGTTCTCCTTGCCGATGAAGGGGTGCTTGAAGAGCACTACAACCTTGCTCGTAGTCCAGGAGCCCTGACGCTAACGCCCATTGAGTCAAACGCTATGTTTACTTCAATGAAGGTGAGTTTTATTCAAGAAGTTCCGACAGAGGTCATCGTCACAGATAATCTGGATCAACGAATTCGCTTTACGCTAACGGCTGCCCCATCGACCTTATTATCCGCCGCAGATTTTGTATTCATTCAACCTGCTGGGGCCGATATCACCATCGTTAACCCAGAATGAAGGGGTAGGGCGTGTCAACAGGACAGAACAGTTTGTTCGGCGAGCCTGAAGTCAAGCACGCCCCCCTTGCGTCCCGCTTGCGCCCCAGTAGTCTGACTGACTTTGTTGGTCAGGAGCACATTTTGGGGCCCGAAGCCCCCTTGGCAATGGCGATTGCAGCGGGGCATCTGCATTCATTTTTACTGTGGGGTCCACCGGGCGTAGGGAAAACCACGCTGGCACGTCTTTGCGCGGGAACCGCGGAAGCGCAGTTTCATCCCATTTCAGCTGTTTTAGCCGGTGTGAAAGAAATCAGAGCGGTCATCGAATCAGCTCGTACTGGATTGTCCCAGGGGGTGCGGACCGTTTTGTTTGTTGATGAGGTTCATCGTTTCAATAAAGCACAGCAAGATGCCTTTTTGCCCCACGTCGAAGATGGCACTCTAACTTTTATTGGGGCGACCACAGAAAACCCGTCTTTTGAAGTCAACGCCGCTCTGCTCTCAAGAGTGCGGGTCTATCGCTTACGGGCGCTTGAACAGCACCATATTGTGACGCTTTTAAACCGGGCTTTGCGCTCTGAACTTCCCGAGCTGTACGTGGAGCCGCAAATTCTAGAGGCCTTGGCTGCTACGGCAGACGGTGATGCCCGGCGAGCGTTAGGCCAACTAGAAATTGCGGCCGATTTGGCTAAGCGCGAAAAAGGCCGAAAAGTGATTGATCAAAATGTTCTCGAGGAGCTTGGGCAGGGGAGTCTGCGAAGGTTTGATAAGGGGGGCGATGCCTTCTACGACCAGATAAGTGCGCTCCACAAGAGCGTGCGTGGATCAGATCCTGATGCCAGTCTCTATTGGTTTGTCCGCATGCTCGACGGCGGTTGTGATCCGCTCTACATCGCTAGAAGAGTGGTTAGAATGGCGAGTGAAGATATTGGCAATGCCGACCCTCGCGCACTGGAAATTGCGTTAAACGCGTGGCAAATTCAAGAGCGATTGGGAAGTCCAGAGGGTGAATTAACCCTGGCGCAGGCTATTATCTATTTGGCTTGTGCGGCGAAAAGTAACGCAGTTTATAAAGCCTTCAATGAGGCCAAAAAGCTCATTGACACACAGGGCAGCCTGGAGGTGCCGCTGCATTTACGCAATGCACCTTCAACGCTGATGCGCGAGCAAGGTTTTGGGAGAAATTATCGTTATGCCCATGACGAGCCTGAGGCCTACGCTGCGGATGAACAATATTTTCCCGACGGCATGACTCCGACGCAGTTTTACCAGCCAACCGAGCGGGGTTTAGAAGGGCGGATCAACGAGAAGTTGCAGCACCTGCGAAGCTTAGACAAGCTGGCCAGAGAAAAGGGCGATTATTAATGGGCTCATTACTCTGGGTAGCTATAGGCGGCAGTTTAGGCGCGGTCGCCCGCTATGGTTCTGGCCAACTGGTTAAAGCTTTGTACCCCCACACCCATTGGCCTATTGCGACGCTGTCGGTAAATGTACTGGGCTCACTGGCCATTGGGGCTGTGTTTGTTTTACTAGAGCGCCACAACGTACATGAGGCCGCTCGATTGGTGCTCATGGTTGGCTTTCTTGGAGGGTTCACAACCTTTTCAACATTCTCGCTTGAGTTACTCCTTATGATGGAGCGGGGTGAATGGGGACTTTCGATGGTCTACGCATTGATTAGCCTTATGAGCTGCTTTGCCGGCGTTTTCCTTGGGGCACAATTTGCCCGGGGTCTCGCTTGAAAGGCGGCAAAGCATTGATGAACACGTTATGATGCGTCCGCAAATTTATCCTCTAATGTCTCTAGGGAGTCATCAAGATGCTCGATATTAAGGTCGTCCGCGAAGATCCGGCGGCTGTCGCTACAGCACTCAAGCGCAAAGGCTATCAATTTCCCGTTGAGCAATTTCTTGAGCTGGATGCGCGACGCAAGCAGGCTGATATTCGGGCGCAAGGTTTGCTGGCAGATCGCAAGTCTGCTTCAAAGAAAATTGGTGAATTGGTAGGGCAAGGGCGCAGTGTCGAGGATGCCAAGGCAGAAGTGGCCGAACTCCTAGAAAAGATTGGCCATGACATTAATGCAGCGACTGATGAGGCCAGACAAGCTCAGGAAGCCTTAGAGTCAATGCTACTTGCCACGCCAAATACACCTAGCGCACAAGTTCCAGCCGGCGACTCTGAGGAAGATAATCAGGAAGTATTGACCTGGGGCGTGCCTAAGAGTTTTGATTTCAAGCCCTTGGACCATGTCGATATCGGCGAACTCTCTGGGCAAATCGATGCGGCAACGGCGGGTAAAATTACCGGATCGCGCTTTACCGTTATGAGCGGTGCCATAGCGCGTATGCACAGGGCATTGGTGCAGTTCATGGTGAACGAACACACCGCTGTTCATGGTTATACCGAGGTCTATGTGCCTTACATTGTGAATCGCGAGTCTCTGATCGGAACCAGCCAACTCCCCAAATTTGAAGAAGATCTTTTTCGGCTTCAGGGCGATCAGGATTATTATTTGATTCCTACCGCCGAGGTGCCCGTCACTAATTTTGCCCGGGATCGAATTTTTGAAGATCAGGAACTGGGTGACTCAGGAATACGCTTTGTTGCCCATACTCCCTGTTTTAGGAGTGAGGCGGGCAGCTACGGCCGTGATACCCGCGGGCTTATTCGCCAGCATCAATTTGAGAAGGTTGAGCTGGTCCAGCTGGTTCGTCCCAGCCAGTCAGACGAAGCGCTAGAGTCTTTAACCGCACATGCGGAGCATATTCTGCAAGCGTTAGAGCTGCCCTATCGTAAGGTCATTCTCTGCGGTGGGGATCTTGGCTTTGGTGCCCAGCTCACCTATGACCTCGAGGTATGGCTTCCCGGTCAGGATGCCTATCGAGAAATCTCTAGCTGCTCCAATTACGGCGCCTATCAAGCGAGGCGTATGCGGGCTCGGTGGCGCAACCCTGCCACGGGCAAACCGGAGCCACTGCACACCATTAATGGCTCTGGGTTGGCTGTGGGACGCACGTTGGTTGCGATTCTTGAGAACTATCAGGAAGCCGGTGGTGATGTCGCCGTACCGGAGGTGTTGCGCCCCTACATGCAAGGCCTGGAACGTATTATCTCTGGGCAGTAGCCTCGGGAATTTTTGCCGCGCCAGTTAACGCCAGAGTGTCGGCAAGCACACGGCCCGCCTCGATAAGCAGAACGTCTGCAGGCTCCTCCTCAGCATCGGCTGTCTCCTCGGAAGCTTCTAACGGGCTGGCGAGTTTTGAGTCCTCGCCGCCACCATGAGCGTCTGTAACTGCCGCAGTTTCGTCAATAGGCAACGACTCACTGTTTTCATCGCGAAGACTATCTAACGGCTCTAGGCCCTGCGCTTCTCTGCGTTTATTTTCAATTTCAAGTGCCTTTTGCTCCTGCGAGTCACGCAGTGCCACGCGCTCTTGCTCATTAAGGGGTAGAGACTTTAAGCCGCGTGTCTCAGAGGCCATAGACACTTGGTCAACCAAGTAAATGTAGTCGGCATCTGTTTGAACTCTCGTTTTATGGCGCTCGTTAAGCGTTGGGAGCAAGGGCGAGAATAGCCCGTACTCACGGTGTCTGACAGGGGAAATTTGATCCCAATCAAGGGCGTTGTCGAGGGCGCTTTCCCCAATTTCATCGGGGTCAAATAGGGAAGGGAAGTCAATATCAGGTACAACCCCTCTATGCTGCGTTGAATCCCCTGAAATCCGATAAAATTTGCTCTCGGTAACCTTTAACTGCCCCTCTGGCATGCTTATTAAAGTTTGTACGGTTCCCTTACCAAAGGAGCGATCGCCCAGAACAATGCCACGACCGTAGTCTTGTATGGCTCCGGCAAAAATTTCTGATGCTGAGGCGCTTAAGCGGTTAATCAATACGGCAACAGGTCCTTGATAATACGCGGAACGACGGCGCTTTCCGTCGCGCCATACCTTGCGCTCGGCACTGCGAATTTGCACCGTGGGCCCGTACTCAATAAATAGTCCGGTGAGATCATTGGCCTCTTGTAGCGATCCACCTCCATTATTTCGCAAATCAATGACCAAAGCCTCCGCGCCTTGAGTCTGTAGTTCTGCTATCAAATTTTTGACGTCTCGCGTTGTCGACTTGTAGTCTTCATCACCACGTCGTAGGGCGGCAAAGTCAATGTAAAAGGCTGGAATCTCTATGACACCCACTTTTCGCGTAATGCCGTCGATGTCCTCAAGTTCCAGCAATTCGCTTTGTGCGGCCTGCTCTTCCAGTTTTACCTGGTTACGTTCGATTGCAACGACCTGACGTTGATCAGTTTTCCCTTTGCCGGGAATCACTTCAAGCCTGACCGTTGTTTCCCGGGGCCCTCTAATGAGATCAACAACCTCATCTAGCCTCCACCCCACAACATCTTCGATAGGACCTTCGAGACCTTGTCCAACGCCAATAATAAGGTCTGACGGTGACAGGTCGCCCTGCTTATCGGCGGGCCCTGCTGGCACTAGTCGAACCACCTTGGTGTATTCGTCATCAACCTGCAGTACCGCGCCAATACCATCGAAGGAAAGGCTCATATTGATATCAAAATTCTCGGCACGCCTTGGCGAAAAATAAGAGGTGTGAGGGTCATAGAGTTCAGTCAGTGCGTTGGCGTAAACCGCAAAAACATCACGCTCGTTATATTGCTCCAACCGATTCAGCTGATTCCTGTAGCGCTTGGTCAAAGTCGGCGCTATCTCGTCGGTGGGTTTGTCTGCAAGCTTAAGACTCAAGGCTTGATTTTTAAGGCGTTTTCGCCAGCGATCATCCAGTTCAGCTGGTGACACCGCCCAGGCAATGTCATCGCCATCTATGATCAAATATTCTGACACGCTGTAGTCGAACTTGGGCACGGCATTGGGTAGCTCGAGCAATATTGCCTCGAGGCGGGCTTTCAGGTTGGCCTGATATTTAGCAAATATTGTGAACGCAGGCTCCAGATTTCCGTCGCGACCTGCATCATCGAGAGTGGTTCGATAGACTTGAAAGCTGTTCACGTCGTCTCGGGTGAAAAACATTTTTTGGGGGTCTAACGAATCGATATAAGCATCTAAATGCGCGGCTGAGAGAGCATCATCGTAGCTTTTACCCTCGTAATGTCGGCTCTGCAAAGCGTTAATCATTTCGCCCAGAGTCTCTCCCTGAATGGCCTCGGGGGCTAAGGACCAAGCTCGATGAGCGCTGACTAATGCGACTAGAACCAGGCAGCAAAGGCGAGTCAATATTGTTAGGGGCATGGCGTATTTAATCCAACGTCGATGATGTGGGTGCAGTGATTATACGTAATGAACGGCTTGACCCGATGAGGTCATTTCTGCCGGTTTGATCAAATGCCACTAAAAAGGATGGCCAAACCTTAGATAAAAGGCTGAATTGTCACCGGATCCCTTTGCAGCTTCCAAGCGAACGACGACACCAGACTTGGGTTTTACCAGCCAGCTTACGCCGGCCCCGATGCCTGGATACACTTCGTCGCCGCAGCTCTGACTCTCAGTTTTCGGGCCTAAACCGTCGCCAAACAGGCAGCCGACTCCGCCAAACACTAAAAAGCCCCAACGATCAGAAAACGGCATACGCAGATCAAACTGGCCTCCAATGGAGTTTTCCCCCAGGTAATTTCCTCGGGTGTAGCCCGGCACGATGACCGATGAATATCCAGAGACAGGCGCGTCATTCGTCAGTCGAGTGTAGGCCTTTACAGCAAGGACCGTTGCTGGGGCGGTATCGCCAGTAAACCAATGCCCCAGAGAGCGGTAGTAACTAAAATTAGCCCGTAAAACGTTGAAATCGCTATTACTGTTTAAGAGCGAATCTTCTGGTAGAAGTTCCTCAAGCAGGTCACTATTTTCGAGAGTCGGCTCACCGTCACTGCTGCTGTACCTTGTGCCGTCAATGATCAAATGGCTTCCAGAAGTTGGGTTTCGCACGTGGTTGCGCCCATCCATTTCAACAACCAAACCCAGGCCTGTAGCGTTGAATCCCATGAGGCCAACTTGATCGTTTGCTAATCCGTCAGGGGGAGGAACATCAATGACGTAGTTTGTTCGAACAATCTGCCCACCCAAAAACCAGTTGCCAATTACCCTGTAGCGGTAACGCAGAAATATTGATTGCAAGTCGTCCTTAGTTTCTGCGGTTTTCCCACTACCTAAAAAATCATCGTATTCATTATTTATCTGGCCGTACGCCGCGCCCGCTGTCACTCGGTGGTGATCAGCGCCCCAGTAAAGGTCGGCAAAAGCAGCACCGACCGACGAGTCAGTACTGGAATAGGAGAGTGTGGCGCCCATTATAGATATGGGTGATGACTCGTCGAAACGCTTCAGGTAAGCGGCAATGCCCCCTAGGTTTTTGCCAAGCTTAGGGTCTACGCTAAAGGTCGGTGTCAGTAGCCAAGGGCTATCCCGTTTGGGCGGGGCTGAATTAGCGGTCTCTGAATTCTCAGGCTCTGGAGCCTCAACCTCTAAATTTTCAGCAGCAGCAAACGCGCCAGCTGAAACACTAAGCCATAATGTTAGCGTCAGGTTAGGAGCATATTTAGCAATTATGGACACGTAACGTAGCCTCGGAAGATGGACAACAGAATGACCGGCAGTTTACTCAAAGAGAGCGCTGATGAGGCCAGTTTCTCAGGAAACAAGGACATCGGTCACCTTTTGAACGGCGACAGCGGGGCGAGGTAAAAATGTCCATAATGCAAAGGGGAGGGGGCGTATTCATACACAGGCTAATAACGATGGACATAATGCGCTTTGTTTAAAACGGAACCTAGTTTGTAAAACCGAGCGACAGGAATAATAGTTGCAACTAAAGCGGAACAAATTCGGCGAAGCTTTACGCCGGCCTTTAATTCTGTCTCTCCACGCGCTTTCTCGTTACTGAAAGAGGCGGTTATAAATGTCTGCAAGATATGCTGTGCGGGCCGCCTAGATAGTGACAACTGAGAGTAATCTCGCTGTTTCATTGATTATTTACTGTGTTGAGTTAGGTCCTATATAAGGCCCAAGACCCGGCTGTCAGAATGAGAGAAAGTATGAAATTTTTACTGAGTGCTTTTTTAGTGCTATGTCTAGGGATGATAGCCGATGCGGGGAGAGCACAAACCGTGTTGGAACCTCTGGGCATTGATTCTGCTGATTATGCACGAAAACTACACGGGTTCTGGTTAGGGCAGTCGATAGCTAACTGGACTGGGCTCGTGACTGAGATGGATCGTGTCCAGCCACCTTTTTATACAGACGACAACTGGGGGGATTTGGATGAGCCTTCGATATGGGGTTCTTTCGTGGGCCACAGCAGTCATATTGAATTCTACCTCCCCGAAACCGATCGAGTCTGGGGTTCTGATGACGATACGGATATTGAATACATGTATTGGCAAGCAACAGATGCCTCGCCCGAATTGGTGCTGACGCCTTCGCAAATTCGAAGAGCTTGGCTTAAACACATTTACAGTAATGAAGACGCTCCGCTTTCTACGGTTGAATTTCGTCGTGAAAATTATTTGTGGGTCTCCAATGAGCGTGCGTACTACCTGATGAAAGATCGTGAAATGGAGCCTCCCGCCACTAGCAATCCTGCCAACAATCCGGATTACTCAATGATTGATGCCCAGCTAACGACGGAATCTTTTGGGCTAATGGCCCCGGGATTGCCAGAAGTTGCGCTGGAGCTTGCACAGCTGCCCATT
>CALKNZ010000050.1 GCA_938091995.1 uncultured Luminiphilus sp.
TGAGTGACATCTATATCGGGCTTGTAAATGAAGCCCTCCGCATCAGCGAGGGGATGATCGGGCTCGAATTCTTGCCGAGCTTCTCGCCCTACCTCTTCAATACTCTTAACGCGCACGCCTAGCTGGTTAGACTCGCCTTCCAAAACCGCCTGAAAAATGGGTGCCCTAGCCTGAAAGGTTTCTTCGCTACTAGACGCGATGGTATTGGCATTAGCCATGTTGGATGCAATCGTATTGATCCTTGTGGTTTGTGCCGACAGCGCGGTGCTGGCGATGTTCATACTGTCAAAAAGACTCATGACTATTCTCCTTTGATGGCCGCACGCAACCCTTTAATGCGCGAGTCCAGCAAATTCAGGCTGGCCTGATACTTAAGGGCGTTATCCATAAATTCAGCATGTTCCCGGTGGGACTCCACTGAATTTCCGTTTTCTTGCACGCTGCTGGGCTGGCGGTACTTAATCTCAGCGTCAACGCTCATCTGATTTTCGAAGCCCGTCATATGGTTGGCTTGTGTCGCCCGCAGTCGCGCGCCCTCCTGGCTAGAACTCGCCTGAGTGAGCGCGGCCCTAAAATCGATGTCCCGGGCCTTGTAATTGGGTGTTTCTGCATTGGCAATGTTCGCACTCAGCAGGTTCATTCGCTGCGACCGCAGCGCCAGTACCTGAGGCGAAATGCCTAATGCGTTGTCAAATCCAGCCATGGTTTGGCCTCCCTATGTTCACCATGTGCCATTCAAAACTCGTGCCAACTTAAAAAGTTGTTTAGAATCAGATAGATAGGGAAATTATTTGCGGGTGGCAAGTTTTTGGCGCTGCTTCGACGGCAACGAAACCCCATAAAACGGCAAGCATTGCCGCCCTAAACTTAGCGGCCGATAACTGCAGTGAACGGCCTTTAGTTGAGACCTCGGCAGTGACGGAGTCTGTCACGCTAAAAAAGTTGGCATCTCATTTGCATACAAACAAGAAAACTCAATTAACGAGGTGGGATATGTCAAAACATTGGCGGTACGCTCTAATGGGCGCCCTTACTTTTGCTGTCGCAGCAAGCCAAGCCGATAACGGCAATCACTCGCTGTCAGATATTGCCAGCACCGCGGCGCTGGCCATGCAATACCGTGCGGCGGAGCAAGGCTACGAACATATTGATGTTCAAGTGCGGCCATTGGATGGCAGGCTTGCTCTTGCCAGCTGTAGCCAAGCCCTCGAACCGCTGCCTTCCAACAGTGAGCGCACGCTGGGCTCTGTAAGTGTGGGTATACGCTGCGGGGGCAAGGAGGTCTGGACGCTGTATGTACGAGGCGAGGTCACTGCCAATCAGGTCGTACCGGTACTTAGTGGAGCACTCAGGCGTGGCGATTTGATTGGAAATAACGATATTGTCCTCGAAAAACGCCGTATCACCCAGGAATATGGGGGTATCGTTACCGAAATAGAAGATTTGGTGGGTATGGAAGCGCGCCGTAATCTAGACCCCGGAAGTCCACTAAGATTCAACGACTTAGTGAGCCCAGTACTCGTGGAGCGAGGACAAACCGTCAACATTGTAAGTGGTGGCGGCGGGTTGCGGGTGAGCATGCAAGGGAAGGCACTCGCCAAAGGCAGTGCGGGCGACCGCGTTTTAGTAGCCAACCTAACCTCTGGCACACGCGTTGAAGGCGTGATAGCGCCTGATGGCTCGGTAGTTATCCGATAACGCACCGCGTGAACAGAGAGTGATAGTATTGAAAATAAATCTAAAGTTTTCCATTGCCCCGTCGCTCATAGGGGTAAGAAAAACCGCTCGACGTGCAAGTAAGCACCTTGGAGTAGACAATGGCACCAATTGACATAGCGGGAACAGGCGGGAACAGCCGCATTGACAGCGACCGGCGCGCAGCAGGAACACGCAGCGATGAAAGCCGTGATACCGCCAAAGAAACTGCGGCCCCAGCGGTACTGGGCGACGATCGCGTAGAATTGACAGACACCGCCACAAGACTGAGCGCCCTGGCTGACGATGTTCGCGCCGCTAATGGCGTTGACCTCGAAAAGGTTGAGGCTATTCGACAACGCATTGCAGATGGTGAGTATGAAATAGATGCCGGCCAAATTGCTGATGCATTGATCCGTCAGGAACAGGAGCTAGGCTGATGTTGGCCAAGTCTGAGCAAGACACCAGAGTTCCTGGGCTTGATACTTTGGCACGTGAAGCCGAAGCACTGACTCGGGTATTGCATGCACTTGAAGAAGAGCATGATGCCTTGGTGACCAGTGATGCCGAGCGGCTGGAGTCTGCAATTGCCGACAAAAACGAAGCTCTGGAAGGCTATATGACCGCGAAAAGCGCCCGGGAAGCCGAGGGTATAACCCAGAATTTACAGGCCACTGTAGCGAGTCACCCCCAACTCAGTGCCGGCCAGCGGGCGACGGGGGTTGAGCTTGCCTCGACGATTCGCCTTGCGGGAGAAAGCTGCAAAACTCTGAATCATCGTAATGGCATGTTGATTTCAGCCCTGCGCGATCGCACCCAACAGGCCATTAATATCGTTCGTGGCAGCGATGTAGGCGTTACGCTTTATGGTCAGCAAGGCAATGCTCACCTCGATGGTGGCAGCCGAGTTTTGGGTACGGCCTAATATCCCATCGGGTGACAGCCAATTTCTGAGGCGGTCAACTCAACAACACAATCACGCAACGCAGCTGGCTATTCTATCAAGGCCGCTCTACGGCACCTTACATATAGAGTAGGGTGTGTTGCTTAGGCCAACGCAACCACACTGCGCCAAATCATCACAGCGAAACAGTAACCTGCTATGGCGCTATCACTTCCTCAGCGGCGAACCGCTGTATGCGCTCACCATCAACTTCGACCCACTCAACAAACATGGCTAGAGGCCTAATCCACAACGCCCCCTCGCCATAAAGAGGGCGATAAACCACATGACGCTCTTCGGTTTCTGAATGTCGAGCAACGCCAAGCACTTGGTAGGCACCGCCTTTATAATGTCGGTAGCGGCCCGGGCTGGGGTCGGGAATCTCACTCACGCCTCAAGCCCACCAAAGGCCTGTAACAAGGCAGGCCAAAGCTCCGCGAGGGTTTCGCTCATCAACAAGAAGTCGGCATCTCGTCTTGCGAGAGGATCTTCGTTAATGTCATCGTGTGCCGCCGTTAGCGCCTCTGCGAACTTTAGGCGACGAATAACCAAATCGGCACCCAACACAAACTCTAGCCGTCCCTGCCAAGCCAAAGCAAGCCGTTGGACCTGCTTGCCCGATTCGATATGCGCTCTAATTTCATCGCAATCGAGCAGCATGCTGCGGGCTCGAACAACACCCCCCTCTTCTCCGGGCTCCACCAGATCGGCTTCGGTACCCAATTCAAACCCCTCGGGCAGCTGGTCGTGCAACAACCACTCAGACATGACAGCGGCAGGATTTTTTCGGGTCGTCGGTAACTCAGCTGGCAAGCTTCCCAGCGCTTCGCGCAACGCCGAAAGCAAGTCTTCAGCACGAGGAGCGCTGGCATTGTTGACCCACAACCAGCCCTCTTTTTCCGACACCATAGCTTCAATACTGCGCGCTCGAGTAAAAGCCCGTGGCATTAGATCTTGAGTAACCTCATCGGTTAGCTGCATGCGCTCCTTACGATGGACCTTGCGCGACTCTGCCGTTTGTAGCTGTAAGATTCGGCTGCCAACCTCATCGCGAATCACTGACGGGGGCAAGAGTTTTTCCTCTCGTTTAAGCCTTAATAACCAATAAGGGCCCGCGGCATGAACTAAGGACTCAACATTGTCGTCAAGGGCCGCTACCCATCCGGCGCTCAGGGGTTGGGCGGGGCGACAGGGTGTAAAAGGACGGGACTCAAGCCGCTGAGCCATTGCCTCAGCGTCAAGACCCAAACGCTCAGGTAAACGATATGCACGTAAATTTCGGAACCACATGGTGTTATCCAAGTTCAGAGGACAAAAAACACCCCGACTGGCAAGACTGGGGCAATGCAGGAGAGTTTAGCCTGAACCGCCATCAAAAGGTCTGACTAAACGCTAATTTTCGTATTGATAGCTCACACAAGCGTTCAAGCAAACCCCATAATAGGCACAACGCTTTTAATTGTGAGTACCGTCATGCAGTTCCTACACACTATGGTGCGCGCCAGCCACTTGGACAATACCCTCGACTTTTTCTGCACTAAGCTAGGGCTGGTCGAAGTCAATCGGTATGACAGCGATGCGGGACGATTCACCCTGGTCTTTCTTGCCGCACCCGCTGACGTCGAGCGGGCCCAGAAAGATCAAGCTCCGCTGGTGGAAATTACCTACAACTGGGATCCCGAAACCTATGAAGGCGGGCGGAATTTTGGCCATTTGGCCTATCGTGTTGAGGATATTTATGCCATTTGTGCTCATCTAATGGCACAGGGTGTCACTATTAACCGCCCGCCCCGGGACGGCCGCATGGCGTTTGTACGCTCCCCTGATGGCATCTCGGTGGAATTGTTACAAGCTGGCGAAGCCCTGCCTGTGGCAGAACCCTGGGCATCAATGGAAAACACCGGCAGCTGGTGATTCTGAATGTTTGGGCTTCAGCTCACTTTAATCGCCCGCGTAGCTGTGTTGGCTGAGCTGCGTTGACTTAGCTGTGTTGGCTGCGCTTTTTTAAAGGGTTCCGTTAACCAACGTTGACATGGGTCGCGACTGCCAGGGCCTAAAGATTAGGCACCCTGCGGCCAGCGCTTAAATAACTACGACGCAAGAAAATTGAGCATCCACCGCGCCACGCGAACGCCCTGATGCTCAAGCGTGTCGAGGCTGGCAAGCCCCTGTGCAACCCGTGCGTCCCCAATCATTTCACGCCGAAGGCCCATAATGTCTCGTGAGTATTCAGGAATAAATTCGGGGTGCCCCTGAAATGTAAGTATGTGCTCACCAATCCGGAAACCAGCAATATCACAGTGGTCATTGCGGGCTATAACCTGTGCGCCCTCGGGTGCGAGCATGACCTGATCTTGGTGTGAGGCCAACAGCTGCAAGTCTATGCCCTGACCGTCGGCCAGCAGCCGGGTATCGGAAACACTGTAAACCTGCACGCCACAACCCCAGCCTTTTGAGGATTTATCGACCAAGCCACCTAGGGCTCGGGCCACCAGCTGATGCCCGAAACAGATACCCACGACTTTGTACTTCACCAAGTGCGCGTGTCTAATAAAGTCTTCCAGGCCTCGAATCCAGGGTTTATCGTCGTAGGCGCTGCTTTTACTGCCGGTAATAATATAGCCATCAACAGCGGTCAGGTCATCGGGGAACTCACCAGCCTCCACATCCCACGTGCGAAACTCCAAATCTGGATCGACCTGACGCAGCAAGGTCTCGAACATGTCAGGGTATTCGCCATAGGTACCCACCCACTCTGGCCGAACCGTATCGGTTTTTAAAATTCCAATTTTCATCACACCCAACCCTCTTGCCAATATCTTCGCAAGCAACGACTCCGACAACGCGTCGACCTACCAGTGTACCTGAACCTAAACTCAGGGGCGGCAACAGGAAACCCGCATCGGTGCACAGCCCAAGCAATGGGCCTCAAAAAACAGTTCCACAACACCGTAAACTCAGGGTCAACGGCGTCAAAAACATAGCGCTTTATTGTCTTAATTTACTCAGCTTTGCAGGCCTCGCTTCTACGACTTAATACCCCACACCCATGCCGCAATGGGTAACCCTTGGGTAATAATTTACGGTGGCTCGTCACCCGTGGCTCCGTTATTAGACAGGCGATGGCACAGGAACTATTTTCAAAGCACTTTTGCCTTCATCGTTGGTTAACTACATACCCAAGCCTCAAGCTCCGCTAAACTTGAGGAAACCGACCGCCGAACAAAATGAGGACATCGCGTCGCTACCAAGCAGCACCGCGTCAACCGCAGGAGTCTGATTTGGTCATAATAAAGGCGTACCGTGCTTACCAAAACCTGTAATGAGGCCCAAATGATCCGGACGATCATGACCCATCTAGCGTTCTGCGCCGCTCTATTAAGCTCAGGCCTATGGTCTGAATTATCGGTAGCCGACGATGGCTACGTGGGCACCGCCACCTGCGCAGCTTGTCATGAACAACCCTTTGCTGACTGGCAGGGCTCTCACCATGATCTCGCCATGCAGACGGTGAGCGAGCAAACCGTTCTGGGAGACTTTAATAACGCCACGTTTACTTACGCAGGCACCACCTCAACCTTTTATCAAAAAGAGGGCGGCTTTTGGGTGCGCACGGACAATGCCGCCGGTGAACTCGAGGATTTTCCCGTTGCCTGGGTGTTTGGGGTCTTCCCGTTACAACAATACCTGCTGCCCACCGAAGACGGCAAACTCCAGGCACTCACCATCGCCTGGGATGCCCGACCAGAGCCCGAGGGCGGACAGCGCTGGTATCACCTCTACCCCGACGATGCCATTAAAGCGGGTGATCCACTGCATTGGACAGGACCCTACCAAAATTGGAATACACGCTGCGCTGAATGCCATAGCACCAATGTTAAAAAGAACTACAAGCCCAGCACGCGTAGTTTTGCGACTAGCTGGGACGCCGATAATGTGGGCTGCGAAGGCTGCCATGGACCCGGATCCAGCCACGTTGCACTGGCTAAAGAAAACACCCTTGCCAGCCAGCCCAACGGCGGGTTCCAAATGTCTCTTGCGGCCCAAGGCACCTGGGCGTGGTCTGAAAATGCCAGCATTGCCCATCGCACCAGCGGCCCAAATGACAATGTCCAAATCGACAACTGCGCTCGCTGCCATGCCCGTCGCAGCACCCTAGGCGACTACCATTATGGCGCCGATTTACTCGATACCCACCGGCTATCGCTGATCGAGGAGCCCCTGTATTGGCCAGACGGGCAAATCCGAGACGAAGTCTACGTTTACGGGTCTTTCATACAAAGCAAAATGCATCAGGCGGGAGTGGTCTGCACTAACTGCCACAATCCTCACAGCAACAAGCCGGTTGTTGAAGGCAATGGACTGTGTGCTCAGTGCCACATGCCTGCCACCTACGATACGCCAAAACATCACCGGCACGCCCCGGCCAGCGCCGGTGCTCAATGTGTTGAGTGCCACATGCCCTCGCAACTCTATATGGGCGTCGATTCTCGGCGGGATCACAGCATGCGCATTCCCCGGCCCGACCTGTCATTGATGACCGATAGCCCCAACGCCTGTACGCAGTGCCACAAAGATCAATCTAACTCCTGGGCGCTGGATACCCTCCGAGACTGGGGCATAAAATTTGATAGCCCGCGCCGTCATCCTGCACTGGCACTGCGACGCGCTCAATCTCAAGATATTCGCAGCAGACCCTCACTCAAGGCGATTATTGATGACACATCAGCAACGCCTCTACTGCGCGCTTCTGCGCTTGCACAATATGGTGGCCTAGCACCACCGGATTTATCCCAAACCGCCGGCATGCTTTTAGCGTCGAAAAATACCCTACTGCGCAGTAGTGCTGTACGAGCCAGCGCCGCCCTACCACCGCAGCAGCGCTACCTTATGCTTCGCACGCTTATTAATGACCCTGTTCAAGGTGTCCGTATGGCCGTTGCTGAGCAACTCGCCGCCACACCCCTGCAAGAATTGAGGCCTCAAGATATACCGCCTTTGTTGGCGCTGTTTGAAGAATATGAAGGCGTCTTGAATGCGCATGCAGATATGCCCTCCTCACAGCTACAGCTGGCCAACTACTGGCTCGCCCGTGGTGATGTCCTTGCCGCCGAAGCGTCTCTCAGAGAAGCGCTACGAATTAATGCGCAACTTGACCCAGCCCGCGTCAACCTGGCCGATGTACTGCGCGCCCAAGGCCGAGACGCCGACGCGAGAGCTCTCCTTCAAGAAGGCATTAAAACCTCCTTCTCACCGGGTGCACTGCACCATTCATTGGGTCTTTTAGAATTTCGTGAAGGTAATAGTTCAAGTGCCATCGACGAACTGGCCAAAGCAGCCGCACTGGAAAGCGGAGGATCTCGTCATCGCTATGTCTACGCCATTGCCCTTCATGATACCGGTCAGCCCAAGCAGGCCTTTACTCTGCTGGAACAACTTAATCAGGAACAACCGGGTAACCCTGAGATACTGTCGGCGCTTATCACCTACGCTAAAGAACTCGGTGATACGGCCAAACAAGGCCGCTATCAAGGCCAATTACAAGGCGTCCTGCAGAGCGCGGGGCTACGCTGAGGGCTTCACTTTTTAACGAACTTTAGGTCAACACTCACCGGTACGGCGGAAGAGATTGCCTCAAGGCCTGCAATTGTTCGCAGTGCTGCGACACCGTCCTCTAAACCAAAATCAGCAGCAGAAATTAAAATGGGCCGTACCGTGCTAACCCAAGCGCGACCACCCCCAGCGATAACCCGCAAGTGCGCCTCTGACGTGGCTTCGACACCGTGCAACGATAGGGTAAAAGGCTTAACGATTTCGAGAGGCGCACCAGAATCAATCTGCGCAAGCTCTTGCATATCGAGCTCAGCGGTGACCACAGCTTGCGGATATTGAGCGACCTCAAAAAACAAGTCGCGCATGCGCTGGTTGCGAATATCAACCTGCGTTTCAACCGAACTCAGGTCAATATTAATCTTCAACACGCCCTTCTTAGAAAGGCTGCCAGTCACCCCTGAAAAATAATTCTGTTCCGCAATTGCATTATTTTTGATTGATACGTAGCCCACCTTGGAACTCGACGCTAGCCTCCAATCTGCCAGGGTCGCCTGAGCCATAAACAGCAAAGAAACGAAGGTCATTAGTCGTGTCAAAAACAACATGGGTCTCTCCTTAAACATCATTAATCAAGCCAGTTTGATTTAAACCGCAATGTCGGCCAAGTCGCCCTTCGATTCCAGCCAGAGCTTCCTATCACCTGAACGCTT
The DNA here is from genome assembly GCA_938091995.1 of uncultured Luminiphilus sp. Classification (GTDB taxonomy): domain Bacteria; phylum Pseudomonadota; class Gammaproteobacteria; order Pseudomonadales; family Halieaceae; genus Luminiphilus. The sequence continues at coordinate 8,902 of CALKNZ010000050.1, forward strand.
CTTGGCCAGCAACATATCAAAGGTGCTGTGGGTATCGGCGTCAGCATCCAGTACCAATTGCACCAGTCGTCGAGTATCGGGGTCCATCGTTGTCTCCCGCAGCTGCGAGGGATTCATTTCACCCAGACCTTTAAAACGCTGAACATTGGGTTTAGCACGCTTATTTTCAGCCGCCAAGCGCTCGAGGATGCCATTGCGCTCAGCATCATCGAGGGCGTAATACACCTCTTTACCCACATCGATGCGGTACAAGGGCGGCATGGCCACATAAACGTGCCCGGCACGCACCAGCGGCTGAAAATGACGTAAAAATAACGCGCAGATCAAGGTGGCAATGTGCAGACCGTCTGAGTCGGCATCGGCAAGAATGCAGACTTTGTGATAGCGCAACCCTGAAAGATCGTCGCTCGCGGGATCAATACCCAAGGCAACGGAGATATTGTGAACCTCAACCGAAGCGAGGATTTCCTGCGCATCGACTTCCCAAGTGTTCAGGATTTTGCCACGCAATGGCAATATCGCCTGAAACTCGCGATTACGGGCTTGTTTCGCCGACCCACCGGCAGAATCTCCCTCGACCAAGAATAACTCACCATAAGCCGGGTCTTCAGAGGTACAGTCGGCCAATTTGCCGGGAAGTGCCGGACCCGAGGTGATTTTTTTACGAACCACTTTTTTGGCCGAGCGCAACCGTGCTTGCGCCCTGTTGATACACAACTCGGCCAATAATTCAGCCTCATCGGTGTGTTGATTTAACCAAAGGCTAAAGGCATCTTTTGCGACCCCTGAAACAAAGCCGGCAGCCTCTCGAGAGGACAGTCGCTCTTTGGTCTGTCCCGAGAATTGGGGGTCCTGAAGTTTGGAAGACAGCACAAAACAACAGCGATCCCAAATATCTTCGGCGGTTAGCTTCACACCCCGAGGCAGCAAACTGCGCAGCTCACAAAATTCGCGCAACGCCTCGAGGAGGCCCGAGCGCAAGCCGTTAACATGCGTGCCCCCTTGAGCCGTGGGAATTAAATTGACATAGGATTCGGCGATAACCTCGCCCCCTTCCGGCAGCCACTGAATCGCCCAATCAACGGCTTCTGTCTCACCACTAAAATGATACGTAAAAGGCTTTTCCGGGATCACCGGGTAGTCGATGGTCGCATCCATCAGGTAGTCAGAAATACCGTCCTCATAAAACCACTCGCTGCGCTCGTTTTTTTTCTCATCGAGCAAAGTGACTCTAAGACCAGGACACAACACCGCTTTGGCGCGAAGGACATGAATGAGTCGCGGCATGGAGAAATTTGGAGAATCAAAATACTGCGGGTCAGGATCAAAGCGAATTTGAGTCCCGGTATTGCGTTTGCCGCAGGTTCCTGCGACCGCAAGATCTTCAACCTTTTCTCCGCCCTCGAAAGCCATGGTGTAGATGTTGCCATCGCGCTTGATCGTGATATCGAGTCGTTTCGACAGGGCGTTAACCACCGACACACCGACACCGTGAAGACCGCCACTGAATTGATAGTTCTTATCTGAAAATTTACCGCCCGCGTGCAAAGTCGATAATATGACCTCAACCCCAGGCAGCTTTTGCACCGGATGCAAATCGACCGGCATACCCCGGCCGTTGTCTTGAATACTGATGCCGCCGTTACTGTGCATGACCACGTCTACTTGATCGGCATGGCCTGCCAAGGCTTCATCCACTGAGTTATCGATGACCTCCTGAGCAAGATGATTCGGGCGCACGGTGTCGGTATACATACCGGGCCGTTTACGCACAGGTTCTAGACCGGTTAAAACCTCAATTGCATCAGCGTTGTACTGGCTCATTAGCGTTCTATTATTCTCTGTTGATATCAATCTACGTTTAGGTCGGTTTTCATGACCCATAAATCAGCCAAAGCAGGCGCGGCGCCTACCCAGCTGGGTGCCTTGTAGTTAAAGGTAGCCACCCGAGTTTAGATCTACCGGGAACTCACGGTCGATAACCCGCTCGACACCGGTTTCAACCTCACCAGAGGGTGACAAACGTAACCAGCGGTAGCCGGGTGCCTGATCGTCTACTTTAAAATTCACTTGATTAGGCGCAAATTGAATGCACGTCGACGGCGTCGTGAGATAGCGAATGTCCCCGATAACCTGATCGCTCTCTTGATGCACATGTCCTGAGATAACCACAACCTGTTGTCGACAGCGCTGCACCTCAAGCTCGAATGCCGCACTGTTAGCAATGCGCTGAGGGTCTAACCAATCGCAACCCACAGGTTGTGATGGGTGGTGTAACGCTATCAGTAGGTGCTTACCCTCTTGATTAGCCCGGTCCACAGCCTGAGAGAGGGCGTCGAGTTCAGTGGCAACGAGGTGCCCCCCTACGGCATCCGGCTGCTGGGAATCGAGCATCACGATCAGCCAGTGGGGATTTGTCGCGGTTCGAATAAAATGCTCATGATCTATCTTCGACGCATCGCAGTCATCGTGATTACCGGGCAGCCAGAAGCTTGGAGCATGAATGACACCCAGTGCCAGTGCCATACGCTCATACGCTGCACTTGCGCCATCACCGGCAATGTCCCCTGTGATTAACAGCGCATCGGGTGTCCCGGGGTGATCCATGACCAGATCAAGCACAGCGGCCAATGAGTCATCGGTATCAACATTCAGTAAACGTCCACCCTTTTCCGACATAAGGTGAGCATCAGTGACTTGAATAAGAGTCAGGGTGTCGCTGTTATTTAGCGTGTAATCCCCGCGTAACGCACTATTCATATCAAGAAGTCATCCACGAACTGAGATTGGTAGCTAGGCGGCCCTCAGCCAAACAAAGCTCCAGTATCTCGGCCAAGTACCGATTCTGTTGTGTTTTCTCATCCCGCTGATACATATTGGGATTGGGGTAATCGTAACGCCCCTCAAGGTGACGATGCCGCTGAAAGGCCACGATTTCCGCCATACTCGCATCATGATACAGCCTGAGGTCTAAACTCATTGCCGGTAGCCCCTGCTGACCCCGTTGCGTGAGACGCAACAGCGTGGTGTAGCGGGTTCGTTCAACAACATCAAATACCAGAGTTAGGTGGTTTGCTGTGATCTCAACTGAATTAAGCGTTTCGTAACCCGGGAAGACACGCTGTAACCGAAGATAGTTGGACTCGCATAAACTGTGCAAGTCACCAATATCAACACTGTAGCGCGTCCGTCTGTTGCGGGTACGACCCGTCTGTTCTTTCATTGATTTACCTCTGACCCATAGCCCTAGTGTAGCAATAGCTGAGCTCGTGCGCAGGAATAGAAACAACAACGGATTGTCTTAAATCTGCCGTATCAGGTTAAAAGTTCACCTTCGCCGAGCTGCGACAAGTGTTAGACTATGCAACGCGAAATCGCGCTCACTTAAGGAGTTTCCATGACACCCCGCTTTATCCACCGCACTCTAATGGGGCTAGCTGTGGTGTGCTTAATGCCCATTAGCATGCAAAGCCACAGCGACACGTTGCTCGACATTTATGAGCTGGCACTGCAAAACGACGCTCAACTGCGTGCCCAGGAAGCCCAATATCTGGCAAATCTGGAAACAGAAAGCCTGGCCTTGTCAGCGCTACTCCCCCAAGTCAACGCGGGCTACGGCATCTCAGGCAACGTGAATGAGACGGTCAGCCCGCAAATCGTCGGCTTTGAAGGCAATCCCAACACCGGCCAGACCGTTCCTATCATCGCCGATGGCTTCAATAAACGAGACACTGAAACCGAAGGGTGGGATATTGCCCTTGCTCAACCCCTTTTTGATCTCTCTGCTTGGTATAACCTGCAGTCAGGCCAAGAATTTAGCAAACAAGCCGAAGCTGAATTTGCGGCAGCTACTCAAAACCTGATCGTGCGCACAGTTGATGCTTATCTGACAGTTCTTCGGGCTCAGGATAATTTAGCCGCTGCCTCAGCCGCTGAGCGCGCCTTCGCGCGCCAACTGGAACAAACCCAGCAACGTTTTGAGGTTGGCCTCATAGCCATTACTGATGTCTATGAAGCTGAGGCCGCGCGGGATTTAGCCGAGGTGCAGCGCATCGTTGAAGAGAACAATGTCGCCGTAGCCAAAGAGCGACTGTCTATTCTGACCGGGCAAACACACGGTGATTTGTTCCGTCTAAGCGAGGACTTTGAAGCCCAGCCGCCCACACCTGCCGATCGTGCCGCTTGGGTAAAGCTCGCTTTAGACAACAACTACGACCTGGCAGCGGCACGTTACGCCGAGGAGTCGGCGAGACAGTCCGCTAAAGCCAGCGCAATGGGACACGCGCCTACCGTAACCGCGAGTTATCAGTACTCAGACACAGATACCGATGGAAGCCAAATCTCTGAGCCTCGCCAGTTATTTCAAATACAGCCCGACTCACAGGATACCCGTGAGGTTTGGGAAGTTCGCTTAAACGTACCCATTTTTCAGGGTGGGCGCTTGCATGCCCAGCGCCGACAGTCAGCTCAACAGCATATTGCCGCGAAAGAAAGCCGCGTGAACCTTGAGCGCACTACAATCACTAACGCGCGCTCACTGCACATGACAGTGAAGTCCGATGCCGCCCGCGTTCGGGCTCGAAAGCAATCGATTCGCTCTGCGCAAAGCGCATTAGATGCCACAGAGGCTGGCTATGATGTTGGAACGCGTAATATTGTTGACGTACTCAATGCCCAAAATTTGCTGTACACCTCTCTAAGAGACTACGCCAACGCCCGTTACGATTACGTGGTGAATCTGCTCAGGCTCAAAGAAAACTCCGGAACGCTGTCTCCAGACGACGTAGCACGACTCGACGCGGCGTTGATTCCACCGCCGGCAGCATCAGCTAACGGCGTTCAAGCCGAGCCTGATAGCACCCCCTAATGCATAAACCTCGCGGGTATTCTCGGGGCACCCCTCAGGGTTCTCCCCGAGGCATCATCGCCCCTTACCACAATCGGTTACGCTGAACTTGGCCCGGGTAGCTCTGAGAGCAGTAACGCGTAATTAATCAGCAGTTGTCCAGAGACACGGCCAAGGATTGTCTCCGGTGACCCGACCCGAGGTCGCAAAAATATTCCTTCCGGGGGTGCGGGGGAGACTAGGAGATCCACCAAGGGCAAAACAGCGGCTGAGAACCTACCCGCCGTTAGGTCTGAGTCACCTGTGAGCAACACCAGCACCTACCTGATGACGGCTAATCGCTAAAAACACTCCCACCCTCCCGTATACTGTGCGTCTTGACCCTTTGGAGCAGCCCATGGCCACACCACCCGGAGATAATGTTCGCGGCTTTCTCACCGATGACGAGGGCGCACTATTATTTGATTTAGCTTGTGAGGCCGGAAGTCTTGGACCTGTCCTTGAAATTGGTAGCTGGTGTGGGCGTTCAACTATTTGGCTGGCACAAGGTGCTAAAAACGCAGGCACCGTTGTTCTTGCCCTCGATCATCACCGGGGCTCTGAAGAGCACCAGCCCGGGGAAATGTTCTACGATTCTGACCTGATAGACGGCGAAGGCCGCGTGGACACCCTGCGTGAGTTTCGTCGCAACGTCGCCCAAGCAGGAATGGAAGATGTTGTTATTCCCATTGTCGCGGGAACAAAACAGGCTGCCGCCGTTATCCCACACACTCTGGGGATGGCCTTCATTGACGGCGGACACAGCATGGAAGCCGCCTTGACCGACTGGCGCAGTGTGGGTCAGCGGGTGTTGCCTGGCGGTATTTTGGCTATTCACGATGTCTTTCCAGACGCGAGTGCCGGGGGTCAGGCACCCTTCACTATTTGGCGACTGGCTGTGGATTCCGGGCTTTACGCACCCTACGGGAGTGTTGACTCCCTTAGAGCTTTACGTCGACTCGCGTAAATTAATCTCGACCAGCACTCACTGATAATTGCTGGTGGGACTCACACACCTCAAGAAACAATGAAGCTGCCGGGGTGTAATGCGTCAAAGCATCAGCAGCAAGCATAATAGCCCCAGCTGTCCATGTCGGCTTTTCATCGGGCCACAGGACATTCTCGACAAATTGATAACCCGTCCACCAAGCGCCATCTCCATCGCGCCACTGCGTCAGCCAGGCAAAAAGCTCTGCCGCTCGACTCCTATCACCAGCCGCCAGTAAAGCTAGGGTCAGCTCGCACGATTCAGCAACCGTTACCCAAGGCTCTTGAGTTTCACAACGGCAGCCCAAACCCGTTTCAACAAATTCACTCCAGCGTGCATCGAGGCGGTCAATCGCAGCCTGCCCCTGCACCCAACCGGTAATAATGGGATAAAACCAATCCATGGCATAGCGTGACTTAGAAGCCCAGGTTCTATCGAAGCGATCCGGCCTTGAGCGCAGTGCAATCCCTAGGGCTAACCGAGCTTCGAGCCACTCGTTGCGCTGAATACCCAGTACTGCCGCTATATGCCCCGCACACTCAAGGCTTTTATAAATAGAGCTACACCCCGTGACCAGGGCATCAGCCATAGGTACGCCCTGGGCATCAACAGCCCAATCGATCTCCCCTGCCTCGCCCTGCAGATTCAGCACAAAAGCCATCGCGGCATCGACCACAGGGAAGAGCTCCTGCAAAAAAGCCATATCGCCAGTAATGAGATAATGGTGCCAAACACCAGTGGCCACATAGGCCACATAGTTGGACTCTCGACGATCAGGATTGTCAGGCTTACCCTCGCGATAACTACGCCACCAACTGCCATCACTGAGCTGCGTGTTTGCCAGCCAGCGGTAGGCGCGCTCAGCGGCAGCAAACTCACCCGCAATCGATAAGCCCATAGCCGCTTCCGTGTGATCCCAGGGGTCAGAGTGGCCTCCCTCAAACCAGGGAATTTCGCCCCAGGG
>CALKNZ010000051.1 GCA_938091995.1 uncultured Luminiphilus sp.
CTCGGGCGCCTCGACGCTGAACAGTGGCGGTGCCTCGACATTGCGAACGTCGAGCTCTTTGAACTTGGGGGGATCAGGTTCCGCAATCGGGAGATGCGTGCGATCTACCTCGAAGGCTTGTGCGCCGCCTCCCGCAATTACAAAAGAAATCCCGAGCAATAACCGTCTGGCAGTATTCATATCGTTCCTCACCATCCTTTTCTTATTCATTCGAGTTAACGCCCGCTGACCAACGTGTGAGCACTTGTCCCCTTGAAAGGATCGGTACTCTTGTCGGCTTTTCAATAGCAAACAAATGTCAGCTTACGATAACGTTTTGATAACTTCAAAGGAATGGGGGATTGAGGGTTCGAGAGCAAGTTGTCGCCTTTTGCACCGTTGGGAACTCTCGGCATGGCGGCGGTGCTTAACGAAGAGGCGTAGCAATCATCTTCGGATCAGTCTGCGAGTACTGACTCGAGGTAGGCCAGCACAACACGCTGTGCTTCCTTATGGTAGGTCGGGGTAAGGGTCCCCTTTTCGATGAGAGATTTACGCCAAACAAGATCAGCAAGTTCTGAGCACATTTCGCAGGCCCTTTCGGTTTGGCGCGTTTTGGGCACCAAACCCTGCTGGTGAAGTAATGTAAATAGCGCCCCCCCAAAATCACGGCTGACTGTGTTAACGGCTACAAGTGATACCGGGAGTAGCGCGAGAATCATCTCCACACGGTTCTTTAGATAGAAATCACGGACGCTGTCGATGTAGAGAACCATGACTTTACGCCAATCAGCGGCCTTTGGCGGTTGAGGCAGTTCAGCCACCATTTTCTGCACGCCACGGTGATAAAGCGCATCCAGCAGGGTCTCAATTGAAGCAAAAAAATAGTAAAGCGATGCTCTTGGTACAGCGGCTTGCTTGGCGACCGCATCGAGCGTGATCGTCTCCAGCGATCCCGCTTCGAGAATTAAATATTCAGCCGCTGCAATAATGCGGTTGTAGCGCTCGACCCCGGGTTTTCGTGTCGGTTGGCGAGCGGGTATGCCCGTTTTTTTGGCCATGATTTCTTTACCTAAGTGTTCGATGTGCAAAACATAGAGCCCGCGTGTAAAGACACATGCTCTTGTATTTTGCTCCCTCAGAATCCCGTATCGCACTATTGACGCATTCCGGCAAGCGAAAAATTTGGTGGGTATTAAGCCGACGCCCCCTGAGAGCAGGCTCTAGACGCGCTATCTCTGCAGCTGTAAGACACTTCTCAGCCCAGCGCCGCAAGTAACATGCGATTAAGACGTTTCTTGTAAACGTTTATGGCAAAGTATCCCGTCAATTCCCAGTGTGGTTAGTGCTACCTCAGGCTTTACTATCCTGGTGTAGGTTTTACTCAATTTGTTTGTCAATTAATGATATTTTTTTCTGAAACGCCCGATTTGCTTCTTCGACCTTTTAGTTTCTGGCGAATTGCGTTTTAGTTTACGTTTGCCGTGGCCAATCACCCTGGGCCTATTGAGAATTGAATGGATTCCCATTTCCGTTGTGCAAAGACGGGGAAGGTTGAAGTACTCAATAAATGCGGAGGTCACTAGCGCTGATGTTATTTGGAGGGTCTCAGCGTCGATTTTTCCGAGTAAAGGTTAGGGTTGCTCTATGGTGTCAGTGCTCTTTGTTTGTCTAGGTAATATTTGTCGGTCACCCACGGCAGAAGGTGTTTTCCGCGCCGTATGTGAGCAACACGGGCTGAGTGGAAAGATAAGAATTGACTCTGCAGGAACTGCAGCGTGGCATGTGGGTAAAGCTCCCGACGGACGAGCTATTGCCGCTGCAAAACGACGTGGCATTGACTTAACTGCGCTGAGGGCGCGACAGGTAGTGACGTCAGATTTTTCAGATTTTGATTTCATTCTCGCGATGGATCAGGCCAATATGAATGACTTGGAAAGGTCTCAACCTGAGGGCTGCCGATGTCAGTTGAGAAAAATCCTCACGTATACCCATACCAAAATAGCTCAAGATGTGCCCGACCCTTATTACGGTGGTGATCAAGGCTTTGAGGAGGTCTTAGATCTTTTATTCGATGCGGCAAGGGGCTTAATGGCGGAGGTCAAGACGCACGTTTAACCGAGCCTGTGAAGTGGGACACAGGGTTGTCGGTAACGTCCTATAGGAATGAGTGCTCCCATGATCGGGGCCACTGGGGGTATAGAATCGAAGCCTTTAGTCCATCGGCTGCAGTCTTGGCGACACTCGAATTTGGATCGAAGACAAATAAACCGCTGGCTGTGAAGGATGGTAACCCCTTATCAATCGAGTGCGGATGGGAGAGGCGGGGCGCTGATTAAAATTAGGATGAAAGGGCTGTCTTGGCACAGCGTAGTTTAATCGAGGAGTAACTGCACATTCTCTGGTGGTCGTCCAATGACAGCACGGTTCTCGGATATGATGACCGGCCGCTCAATGAGAATGGGGTTGCTGACCATCGCGGCGATCCACTGCTGCTCTGAGTTATGTTCGGACAACGCCAAAGTTTTGAAAATCGCTTCGCCCCTGCGGACAAGTTGCTCTGGTGCGCAGTTAAGTTTTTTTAAGGTCGCCTTGAGCTCACTTTGTGTCGGTGGGCTTTCGAGATATTTAACAATCTTGGGAGTGACACCTGCGGCCTCCAGCAGAGCGAGCGCTTGGCGGGACTTTGAGCACCTTGGGTTATGCCAAATCGTGATGTTTTTCATAGCCTATGACCTTTCGGACCTCTATGCCGACAAAATGCCGGCGTGGGTGAATAGCGTTAGCGCGAGGGTGATTAACATGAGTCGTTATAGAACACGATGCAGAGCATCTAAAAGGGCATTGGGGGCTTCCATCATGAGCGTGTGGCCAGCCCCGGGTAATACGCTGACTTCAGGGTGGTTAAGCGCCTCTTGCAACGGGCGAGTGCCCCTAACAGGTGTAAGACGGTCCTCACTCCCCAGCACCATGAGTACAGGGCACTCGACCGCTCCGGCACGCTCAAGACCGCACTGATATTCATTGCAAGCCTTCATGTCGTGATAGAGGGCGCCGGGTTTTGACCGCTCGTACAATCTCAGAGAGCTGCCTACCATCCATATCCCGGAGCTGCGATTACCGCCATATTGATGCCGCTTGCTCAAACCGTATTGTGTCAGCATGTCATAGGCTGAATGGTCGTTATTTTTACAGGCTTCCAATATGGCGTCAGATACCGGCATGGGTACGATGGTGCCAACCATAACCAAGGCACGGGCGCGTGAGGCGTACCTGGCCGAAAAGTCCAGGGCAATTAAACTTCCTAAACTGTGACCAACGACCGCAGTGGCTTCAACTTTTAGGGCATCGAGAACTTTCTTTAGCCAGTCGGCCATCGCTGCAATGTTCTCAAGCGCTGCTCCGGCTGAGCGCCCGTGACCTGGTAAATCAACCGCGATTACATTGTTGCCGTGACGAGCAAAATGGCGAGCGGCTAAAGTCCAAACCGTATGATCCATTCCCGAGCCATGTATAAAAACGATCGAAGGCTTATCGCTGTCGATATCGCGGGAATTTGTGTAGCAATAGACGCTGTTGTTATCGATAGTAATTTTCATGAAGTCACCGTCTGTTTGGCCGCGACTTTGCCCGCTGCGCGCAGGCCCTGTTTCAAATCGGTCATCAAATCCCGTGGGTCCTCAAGGCCGATAGACAGGCGAATCGTACCCTCGCCGATACCGCCGGCCGCAAGCGCTGCCGCGTCCATGCGGTGATGGGTCGTGCTCGCCGGATGAATAACCAGTGACTTGGCATCACCAACATTAGCGAGATGGGAAAACAGGTTCAAAGCATCAACAAAGGCGATGCCTGCATCACGGCCACCCTTAAGATCGAAGCTGAATACGGCGCCACATCCTTTGGGCAAAAGTGCTGCGGCCAGTGGTTGGTCGGGGTGACCTTCTAACTCTGGATACCCAATGCGACTGACGTGTTCTTGTTGCGCCAGAAACTCAACGACCGAACGGGTATTTTCCACATGGCGACTCATGCGTAAGCCTAGTGTTTCTATTCCCTGCAGTATGTGGAACGCAGTGGTTGGACTCATGCAAGCCCCAAAGTCTCGCAGCCCCTCTTTGCGGGCACGTTGGATAAAAGCTGCGGGGCCAAATTCCTCGCTGAACACCAAATTATGAAATCCCGCGTAGGGCTCAGTAAGCGTTGGAAACTTGCCAGAAGCATCCCAGTCGAAGCGCCCTCCGTCGACGAGTAAACCGCCGATAACAATGCCGTGGCCGCTGAGAAATTTAGTGGCGGAGTGCATAATGATATCGGCACCGTGTTCAAAAGGTTTGATCAGGTAGGGAGTGGTAAAGGTTGAGTCCACCATTAGTGGTAGACCTGCTTTATGAGCGACTGCGGCCACCTCAGGAATGTTAAGAACATCCAATCCAGGGTTACCTACGGTCTCTGCAAAGACCAAGCGGGTATTATCCTGTATGGCCGAAGCGAAGGCCTGAGGATCACGAGCATCGACAAAGGTGGTTTCAATGCCCAAGCGGGGCAGGGTGTAGGCAAGTAGGTTATGACTGCCACCATAAAGTGCGGCTGCAGCTACAATGTGTGAACCTGCACCCATGAGGGTCATGATGGCCAGCGTGAGTGCAGCCTGCCCACTTGCGGTAGCAATGGCGCCCACCCCATCCTCCAGCGCCGCTATTCGCTCCTCGAGCACAGCATTGGTCGGATTGCTCAGCCGTGAATATACGTGTCCAGCACGTTCAATATTAAATAAGGAAGCCGCATAGTCCGAATCAGGAAAACAAAAAGACGCCGACTGATAAATGGGTGTGGCGCGGGCGCCCGTCGCTGGATCAGGTTGTGATCCCGCATGCAATGCAAGGGTGTCTAGCCCGGGATAGTCTGGTGCTGACATGGAAGTCTCCTAGGTATTTAACGGGGAACGCCGGTGCGTTGCCGGTTTTGCATTAGCTTGTGGGCCAGCTAAGGGCTTCGGTTTGCCCAACGATACTCACTGATGGGCATATGTTTGCAAATAAGGCTGTGGGCTACACGTGCGATCGCAGGCAACGATTGTACTGCTTCAGAATGTGAGGGGGTAGCGATGTGGGGGAAAAATTTAAGGCGTGTTAGGCAGAGCTGAGGAACAGCTCAGGCAGCTATTTTTAGGCGAAAAAAGCCGAGGTGTACCCTCGGCTTTAATGTTGCAGTAAGCTCGATTAATCGCCAGAGCGCACCAGTGTAGCGGTGTACATTCTGGGACTATCGCATGATACAACGGCTCCAATGGTGTCCTGACGGGCTTTCCAGCCACCTTGGTTTACGTACTTCTCAGAATTTTCGCCGTAGGTGGTCAGGTCTGATACCCAGTTGGACATTTTCATTTGATAGCCTGCGTCTTGAGGATTCCCGTGTCCAGGTAGGTGGTAGACCGTGACCCCCGGAACTTCTTTCTCGTCGAGGTAGGCGCTGTACTTAGCCGTTGCGGCCATCAGGTCATCCATTTCCATGCCGTCACGGAATGTACAGTCGCTAAAACTGGCATAACCCGAGGAGGCTGCGCCACCGCCACCGCGAACAATCAGCGAGGCAAACTCCATATGAGCGCTGCAAGTCCAGACGTCATTAAATTTTGCGTTGAGTTCTGCGCCTTGTGTAAACCATGCGTCTAGACTTTTTCCCATGCCTTTGAAGTCGGGTGTAAATCCAAACCAGAACGCCGTGCGCTCAAAGTCGATGTCGGAACCGAATACGGGATTCATAACCCAGGCGTAGTAATCGTTCATGCCTTTCTCATCAGACCAGGCATTCCATTCGCCGATGACAGACATGAGGTCTGCAGGTGTCTTACCTTCATTCATCGCGCAGCCATAAAGCTCGGTGCCGCCAAAGCCCGCAGGCATGTGATCATCTGC
>CALKNZ010000052.1 GCA_938091995.1 uncultured Luminiphilus sp.
TAACGCACCAAGAACCAGGCCTTTCAAAAACGCAAACCATAAAAGCTGATAGTGGTCTAATCCCAGAAGTTGCTGCCATAGTGCTGTTTGCTGTCGGTGCCAAGCCCAGAATTTCATTCTCGTAGCTCTCCCATGACTTATGAGTACGCGTGAAGATAACACTATCCCAATGACTCCTGACGCACCAGATGCGCCTTGGCCCTGCTCGCTATCGCCCAATTGGCCGCGCTGAAGTGTGCCCTCTACTTTAGCAAGGCGTCGCTGATGTCTGCTTGGCAAAACGAGTAAGTGGACTTGGGTCGCATGGCACATCGCCACCACAGATGTCCTACAAAATGTCCTAATACCCCTCAAAAAATATTTCGAGCGCTTAACATTGCCTAGGTATTATTGGAGCCCAAACGCTAAATGCCACAGCAAGCGCTTGCAAATATACCCATACCCCGTTAGAGTATATTAATGCGAGAAAAAACCAAAAAAACAGTCGACCAACGCCTAGCCCGAATTGAGGGACAGGTAAAAGCGGTTCGACGCCTTGTGGAAGAAGATCGTTACTGCGTCGATGTTGTTCGACAAGTGCAGGCGGCCCGTGCGGCGTTGGCCAGCATGGAAACCTTGATCATCGAAGATCATGTCGATACCTGTGTGGAGCAGGCCCTAACCACGGGCTCAGTAGGCGAGCGGCGTGAAAAGGTTAATGAGCTGGTAGGCATACTGTCCGGAAAGAAAAAATGAGGACCATAGTACTGCTGCTTGTGCTCCTGCCTTGCACAGTAGCAATGGCACGACCCGTCTCCTACGTTGGAGGTTGGACCTTCATCGAGGAGTCTAATCGACAGTCAACCGCTGCATTACTGCACTACACGCCCTCTCCCAAGTGGTCCGTTGGTCTGCGCAGCGAGTCCTATCGAAAGGACGATTACTTGTTAACGGCGCTCCAACCCACCTACTTATTGAAACGGTGGTTTGGACGGAACCATCAAGCCAACGTCTACTTACAAGGCGGACTCGGGGTGGCATCAGGAAATTCTGGCAACCCCCTGGGCAGCACAACCGCCGGTTACGCCGGCGTGCTCGCGGACTGGGAAACACGGCGACACTTTTTGGGTTACACAGCCCGCTACACCGATGCGGGTCACTTTGGTGACAACTTCATGCAAGTTTTTCGAGCAGGCTGGGCTCCCTACGAAGGTGATACCCAAGATTTGCACACTTGGTTAATGCTTGAAATAGATCACCGCCCAGAGACCCACGATAACGTGACGGTGACACCCTTACTGCGGTTTTTTCGTGGCCCCGCTTTACTGGAACTTGGTTTCAATATTGTTGACCCCAGCCCTCTCATCAACTTTACCTATCGCTTCTGAGCTAGGAAATATCGTCATGAAGACAACCCACTTTTTCCCCGCATTCACCCTCTTAATGCTGCTACCCATAACCACCTGGGGCCAACATGAGCACAATCACGATCATGAGCACGAACACCAGCACGAAAACACGGTGCAATCCGAGTCTAATGACAGTGACCATGGCGTGGGGCATCTGTCAAAAACACCGGAAATTGAAGCGGCCCTCGCGGACGGAGGTAAAGCCGTTGTCGCTGATGTTCTTGGGGTCGTGTGTGATTTTTGCGCCGTGGCTATGAATAAAATATTTGGAAAGCGTGACGAGGTTGCCGCCGTTTACGTTGATTTGGACACCAAGGCACTGAACCTGGTCTTCAAACCAGGACAAGACCTTGACGATGAAACCATTGCCGCATTGGCCGTAGAGGCGGGTTATCGTATTGCCGCCGTTTATCGCGACGATGCCTTGATGATGGAGTGAATAACATGCTCAGTTATTGGCGGTCTGGCATCGCCCCAACTTTGACAATGTTCACCAGCCTATCGACCTTACTGTGTTGCGCGCTACCCGCACTGCTGATTTCTATCGGTGCAGGCGCAGTCATGGTTGGTATTACCACAGCCATCCCGGGCATTATGTGGTTGTCTGCGCACAAAGGACCTTTATTTTTAGGTGCAACCCTCATGCTGATAGTGTGTTCAATATTGGTCTGGCGACAGCGGCGAAGTCCTTGCCCCCTTGATCCAAAACAAGCACAAGCCTGCATGAGGCTTCGTCGGTACAGTGTATGGATGCTTGGCATATCGATAGCCATGCTAATCACCGGCGGTTTCTTTGCCTTTTTGTGGCCGCTGATTTATTTATAAGCCGTGCGAAACGGCCTTGTGAAGGCATGGCCCCATCAATGGAATTTTTTGGGCAGCGAAATGAACAGTGCTACGCCTCCCATCGCTGTTAACAGTGACATAACGGAAAACAACTTGAGCAATAAGGTGCCAATGGTATCTCTATCATCATAGTCCATGATGTGTAGAGACCAGAGAAAGTCCCACCAGCGCCAAGCCGCATTCCTGATTGCCACCACCTCACCAGACGAAGCATTTATATAGGCGACCGTCTCGGGACTGTTTCCATTAAAAACCCGCCACAAGGGCAAGGCGCGACCGCGATACTCTGAGCCCGTCTCCGCCTCAGTGATCAACACCGCTTGATCTGCAAGAAGGTCAGTCTTAACAGCGGCAATCTTCAGGGCCTCCATCTCGGTCAGTGGGAGTAATTCCTTTCCATCGGTCTGATACCAGCGAGTTTCTTCTAGGCCCACTACACCGACAACCACTTCCTGAGGTAATCGGTGGCGGATCAATACCTCAGTCGCCTCTGCCGTCACCCAGCTTGCAAGTGAAAGATCGATCGCAGTTGATGGTAGGGATTGACGGTGGTCGGCACCCCGAACAAACTCAATATCGATAAAAGCAAAATATATTCCGCTTACCGTCCACGCCAACAGCTGCACAGCGGTGGCAATGGCTAACCAACGGTGCCAGCGCCGTAATTTACGTTGCAGTCGCAACGTTATGACTCAGTGGTAGTGTGACGGTGAAGACCGCACCGCTGTCACTTGATGCAAGACTCAATTCTCCCTCAAGGTCGGCAATAATGCCCCGACTCACAGAAAGTCCGAGGCCAGTTCCTTTGTCAATGGCCTTAGTTGTGTAGAACGCATCAAAGATACTCGGTTGCAGACTCTCGGGCACACCGGGTCCATTATCGGCAACATGGACGCTAACAACACTACCCTCTACAGCTGCACTTACAGTGACTTGCGGATCAGATACCCCCTCCGTCACTGCATCACGAGCATTTGCGAGCAAATTAACAAATACCTGCTCAAGCGTAATAGGGTGCCCTAGTACAAAGGCTTCCTGCGAGGGTACCTCTGTAACAAGTTTGATATTTGCTTGGTTAAATTGATCGCGCATAAGGTCTACCGCGCCATAGATAACCTCATGAAGAGCGACTCGTGTGGGGCTCTCTTTGGCATTTCTGCCAAACCTTCGCAAATGATCAATCACCTTTCGCGCCTTTTGTGCAGCACCCTGAGTGCGTTCAACCTTACTCATAATATAGTCTTTGTCGGGCGCACTCTGAGACTGTTCCAGATGCAACACGATGTTTTCTGTCGTTAACTCAATCGATCCCAATGGCTGACTGATTTCATGGGCGAGAGAAGCCGCCAACTCCCCCAAAAGCGCCAGTTTTGACGCCTGAATAGCTTGTGCCTGATAGGATTTTAACGACGAAATATCATGCAAGATCATGGTTTTTCCCATTTCCAGATCCTGCACATACAGCTGAAAATAACGACCACCTGAGAGGCGTAATTCAAGCGGCGCTGCACTGGATAGCTTTTGAGATTCTCTTTGCGCGAGCCACTGCTGTGACTGTCCTCGCTGCAAGGAATCTACAGAGAGTCGCTCTATCGCCTGATTGAAGGTCAGGTCCGTGTTCTTCCCCAGCCCGATGTCATCGCCCAAGCTGAGGTCAGGAATTAGCGCTTTGAAGGCCGCGTTAGAAAAAATCAAAGTATTTTTGGTACCGAAGATCGCAAGCCCCGCTTCCAAATCTTCAAGAACCCGGGCCAAAGATTGTTGGACTAAATTCTGACGTGACTGAATCGCACGGTGGGTAATAAAGGCGCACACCAGCAGCGTTACCGCGAAAGTCGCTCTATTGACGTAAAACAAAATTTGATCGGAGTTCTTAGCAAAAGTGCCTATGGCTAATAACACAAAGGAGCCTGCCGAAACGATCAGCAGCGTTCTGCTGGATCGAGCCCAATAGCAGCCCAAGGTAGCAAATAAATAGGGAAGTACCGTGAAAGCACGCAGCGGGCCACTGCTCAAGTCAGCTGATATCGCCAACAAGGGTGGCAACATTAAAACCACCACGAGCAAAGCTCCTCGCCAATTATTTTCCTTGGCTGATATCACCAGGCTTCAATCTCTGCATACCAATCCCTCACCATATCTTCACTCTTTCTTCAGGAGGCAAATAAAGCGCGTCACCGGAGCTCACGTTAAAGGCATCGTACCACTCAGGTAAATTTCTCACAGGCCCGTTGGTTCGATACTGGCTGGGGGAGTGCGGATTAGTAGCAATTAACTGACGCATGGCCTCGTCGCGCATCTTCGCGCGCCAGATTTGAGCAAACCCTAGAAAAACTCTTTGAACACCGGTCATACCGTCGAGTACAGGAGCTTCTTTTCCGTTTAAGGACGCCTGATAAGCTCTTAAAGCAATGGTGATACCACCCAAGTCACCAATATTTTCTCCCAGCGTAAACTCGCCATTGGTGCATAGATCATCAAAGGGACAAAAGTTTTCATATTGAGCAATCAAACTGTTAGTCCGGACCTCAAATTGAGCCGCGTCCTCGTCGGTCCACCAGTTGCGAATCGCGCCATCACCGTCAAACTTACTACCGCTGTCGTCAAGGCCATGGCCTATCTCATGACCAATAACCGCACCAATACCGCCGTAATTAACCGCATCTTCCGCATCTAGGTTAAAGAAAGGCGGCTGCAAAATGGCGGCCGGAAAAACAATAACGTTAAGCACCGGAGAGTAATAGGCGTTGACGGTTTGCGGCGTCATACTCCACTCGGTTCTATCGACCTGAGCACCATGACGCGCAATGTCGCGATCGCGCTCTGCCTCAACAAGACTCAGCCGATTGCCGTAATAATCGTCGGCCTCAATGATTACTCCTGCGTAGTCTCGAAACTCATCGGGATAACCGATCATAGGCTTGAACTTAGAGAGTTTGTCCAACGCCTCAATCTTTGTGGCCTCTGACATCCAGTCGAGCTGAGTGACACTATCGCGGTAGGCGTCAATCAGATTTGCAACTAGCGCCTCCATTCTCGCCTTGGCCTCTGGGGGAAAATGGCGCTCCACATACACTTTACCCACCAACTCCCCTAGGGTTCTACCCACCACCCCTACCGCGCGCTGCCAATCAGGTAGCTGCTGCTCAACGCCAGAGAGCGTTTTTCGATAAAAGTTGAAGCGGGACTGATCCATGGCTTTTGTCAGCAAAGAGGCTTCGGCATTAATGAGCTGCCAACGTAAATACCGTTGCCAATCTTCAACTGAGGTTTCGACAATAAGCCCACCGAGAGCGTTAAAGTAATCGGAAGAGATCGACACCAAGTAGCCTGGTTGCGCAAGACCAAAGCTCGCCAGATAACCCGACCACTCAACGCCAGTCACCAAGTCAGGCAATTCCGACGCCTCGATACGGCGATAATTATCAGCAAAACGGCGCATCCTTTCTTTAAGCATGTGCTGTTTTGCAATGCTCTCTTCTAAGTCATAAATTTTCCTGACACCGTCTGCATCAATCGCCATACCGGCAATTTGGTGCAGATCAGCGATGTAAGCCCGATATTGCTCTCGAATTAACTCTGATTTGGCGTCATCCTTAAAATAATACTCGCGATCAGGCAGCCCGATACCTCCCTGACTTAGGTAAAACGCATAAATACTGGGATCTTTTGCGTCGGCGTATTGCCAGATTTCAACCGGGGAATTAAACCCATAGCGGGCGGCCACACCGAAATAAGCGAAGACGTCGTTATGATCCTGCAACGCGTCTATCTGATTTAAGAACGGCGTTATCGGGGTTAGTCCGCGAGCATCGCGGGTCTCCCAATCTAAAAATGAGCTATAGAGGTCACCTACTCGCTGCTGATCGCTGCCTTGAAGAAATTCACCCTCGGCGGACTCTTCAATAATTTCTCTAACCTGCGCGTCAGAGTTATCACGCAACACGTCCATAGCGCCATAACGAGATTTATCGGCCGGTATCTCGATAGCTGCGAGAGCCTTGCCGTTAGCGTAAGCAAAGAAATCATCTCCCGGTGAGATCGATGTATCCAGCTC
>CALKNZ010000053.1 GCA_938091995.1 uncultured Luminiphilus sp.
ACGGCTTGCCAGAGATCGGGTCGTTGGGTGTACATAACCCCTGTTAGTAACCCACCATTGGAGCCGCCATAGACCGCTAAGTGTTCTGAGCTGGTGAGACCTTGGACCGATAAGTCTTCGGCCACGGCAATCAGATCATCATATATACGCTGTCGCTGCGTCTTGAGGCCTGCCTGATGCCAGGCCGGGCCGAATTCCCCGCCACCACGGATATTCGCCAGGACATAGGCGCCACCCTTTTCTAACCACAGCTTGCCAAGGCTCCCCGAATAGCGAGGACGCATGGAAACCTGAAATCCGCCGTAGGCATACAGAAGGGTGGGGGTTGATCCATCTAGGGGCGTGTTTTTATGGCGAACGACGAAATAAGGGATAACGGTGCCGTCAGTAGAACGCGTTTCGATCTGTTCTACGATGAGGTCTGAGGTATCAAAGCGTTCTGGGATAGTTTTCACAGAACGCAACGTCATTTCTGTCGTGTTGGCTAGCATCAGTGTGTCAGGGGTTAGAAAACCTTCGGCATTGATAAAGGCGAGATCTTCAGCGCGATTGGCACTGCTTAAGCTTATCGTCAGGTTGTCCGGCGTGGGTATGGTCTTTTTTGACCATGTCTTGTCACGGAAGTGAAATGCCATGATGCCGCCGATAACGTTGTTATCGATGGTTACCAAGAGTGCGTTTTTAGTGGCAGCAACGCTACCAATCGATTCGGTTGAGGAGGGCAGATACAAGGTATTTACGGTAGAGATTTTGTTCGTATCAATAAAGCCCGGTAAATTAATTGAAACTAAAGCGCCAGCAGGATGACTTGCGATAGTGTCTGTAGCCTGCCAGTTCTCCGCCAGGGACAAAATGAGCTCTCCCCGATACAGCGTTTCAATTGATGTTTTGGCAGGGATCGGTAGGGTTTTGGGTTCGCCGGCTGAAGGTAAATACCAGTAGGTGGATTCGTAAAAAGTTTGGGCCTGGGCAGCCATCATGTGCACCGTGCCATCATGATCCTCCAAACGAACGGGCCACAAACCAACGTCTTCTCGATTTCCCTGCAAAACTACATGAGCATCCTCGAGCTCAGAGCCACGCGACCAGCGATAAATGGTGGAAGGATAGCCAGAATCTGTCGTGTTGGCGGGCTCCGTAGCGAGAGCGACCAACACGGTATTTTCATCAATCCAGGCAATACTGCCCTTAGCTTCGGGTGTTTCAAAACCATCGGCCAAAAACTGGCGTTTAGACACCGAAAACTCTCGTCGCACCGCTGCGTCACTGCCGCCTTTAGAGAGCGTAATTAAGCAGCGATCATATGTTGGGGCCAGACAATCGGCGCCACGCCAGACCCAATTAATGCCCTCTTTTTCAGCGAGAACATCCAGATCGACAATGACTTCCCACTCGGGGGCGTCGCTCAAATAGCTAGTCAGCGTTGCACGTCGCCATAGGCCGTGGGTAAAGGTACTGTCTTGCCAAAAATTCCAGACGTGTCCGCCGTAATAACTGCCGTAAGGAATGCGGTCGTCACTTTCATATAGGGCCTGGGCCATGGCGATCATGGGAGCATAACGGGTGTCGTTCTGCAGGCGGGTCGACGTGCGGGAATTTTGTTTTCTCACCCATTCGAGAGCTTCTGGTCCCTCTACATCTTCAAGCCACAGTCGTGAATCCGGATTCAAGATGGTGCGGGGCGCGGGTGTCGTGATGCCCGTGGAGGATGTGGCGGTCGCAGCGTCAAGAGCCGTTTGTGATTCAGCAGCCTCACTCCCGTCCGTGGGTATTGTCAGTAGCAGTAATAGCGCAGAAATTGTGACTAAAAAGTGCATCCAATGTTCCTAAAAATCAGCCTTAAGAAAGATTTTCTCCCCCACCTCCGCGGGGATTACTTCATGTGTTCCGTCGGTTGTCGTTACAGCCTGTTTGCACAACCGCAAGTCTGCTTTATTGAAGTGTTGTCACTATGGGAGTGGTCTTGGCCTCAGTGGTCAATTATGCGAGTTTGAGTGGTAAGTCACGCAGACGTTGTCCGGTTGCTCGATACACCGCGTTGGCGACCGCAGGCGCAAGGGGCGGTACGCCGGGTTCGCCTATTCCAGTTGGATGCGTCTCGCTTTCTATGATGACAACGTCAACGGCAGGGGCTTCGTCCATGCGTAAAATCGGGTAGTTATGGAAATTGCTTTGTACCACTGCGCCTTCCTCAAGATCGATTTGACCATACAGTGCTGCCGTTAGTGCAAACATAACCGCGCCTTCAAGCTGCGCTTTGACGATGTCAGGATTGACCGCTAGACCACAATCAACAACGCAGGTGACTTTGTGCACGCGAATATGACCTTCGGTGACTGACACCTCGGCAATTTGGGCCACGTCAGTGCCGAAGGATGAATGCGCAGCAAATCCCAAATGGTGGTTTTTTCTGACCGTCATTGCCGTCATCAGCCTACCGGCCTCAGCGACGACATTTTGCATTCGGGGTTTACCTTCCAGATTCTTTAAACGCAACGCAACGGGGTCTAGCTGCTTAGCCTCCGCGAGTTCGTCCATCATCGATTCGACGGCAAAACTGGTATAAGAGTGTCCCACTGAACGCCAAAATGTGGTGGGTAGCCCGTGGTCCACTGTTGCATGGGAGACTCGGTAACTGGGCAGCGAATAGGTTTCATGAAGTCCTTCAACGCTTGAGGCGTCGACGGCCCAGTTGTCAAAGACATAATCCATGGCACCTACAAGACCGTTAAGCAGACCGGTGGGCAGGCTAGGGAGCACACCGGGTAGGGCATTCTTCATAGTTTGCGCGGTGATATTGGCCCCCGAGCGGCGGGCCTGCCACGCAGTAATACGGCCCTCATTATTTGCAGCTGCCTTTATTTTCATCATCGCCGCAGGTCTGTAGAAGCCATGCCGCAAGTCATCCTCCCGAGACCACAGCAGTTGTACGGGCTTATCAATGCTCATAGCAATCTCGGCCACCTCGACAATGTGTGATAGCGTGGCACGGCGACCAAAGCCGCCCCCCAAAAACTGATTGTGGATTTTAATGTCGCCTCTAGGCAGACCTGTCAGGCGTTCCAAAACGCCTTGAGCCGCGCCAACAAATTGCACACCAGTCCACAGATCGGCACCGTTTTCAGTGATTCGCAGGGTTGCGTTTAGCGGCTCCATGGGTGCATGGGCAAGAAAGGGCGTGTAATAGTCCGTTTCCAAAATTCTGTCGGCCTCGGCAAAGGCTTTTTCTGGATCTCCTACATGGCTCGATTCAGTATCGTCGTTGGCCTCGAGCGCCGCCGATAGATCTTGTCGCACCTGCGTTGACGTTACGCTTGAAAGCGGGCGTTTTTCCCAATCAACTGTGAGCTTTTTAGCGGCCTGGTTGGCCTGCCAATATCTCTCGGCCACTACGGCAACGCCACTGGAAACTGGCACCACAGCGAGTACTCCCGGAGCTGTCTTCACGGCACTGTCATCAAATTTCAACGCTTTGGAGCCGGCCACCGGGGGGCGAACGACAACGGCATAGACCATACCGGGCAGGTCGGCATCAATGCCAAAGTTTGCGGTGCCTGTGGCCTTCGCCAAGGCATCGACTCTTGGAGCTTCTGAGCCAATGTATCGAAAGTCGGCAGGGGCTTTCAGCGGGGTAGCAACGGGCATGTCTAGAGATGCAGCGGTTTCAACAAAATCACCGTAGGGATAGCGTTGGTCGGCGGCGACCACAAATCCGTCAACGGTGTGCAGCTGCTCGGGTGGTATTCCCAGTTCTAGCGAGGCCGCATTGAGCAGCAGCGCACGGGTGTCGGCTCCAACTTGTCTCAGGGGTTCGTAAAAAACACGTACGGCATTAGAGCCTCCGGTTCCCTGAACACCAAACTCGGGGTTGTTATAGTCTTCATGGGAGCCTGCTGCTTTCACCAGCATGTTGGCGGGATTTACATCGAGCTCTTCACCGATAATGGTTGCAAGGCCTGTTCTTATGCCCTGTCCCATCTCATCGCTGGGACAATAAAAGATAACTTCATTATCGGGGGTGATTTGCAAAAACGCGTTAGGGACAAAGCCGGCGTTAGCAACCTCGATGGGATGCGGGCCATTAAAGGCGCAGCCGGGTAGGGCAACGGCGACGACGACGCCGCCCCCGATCAGGCCAGAGGCCTTTAAAAAGTGCCGTCTGGTGAGTGCTTGATCGCTCATGATCTAGCCTCTACGGCGGCGGCATCATAACTGAGGGAGCTTTCCGCGACAGACATAATGGCAGCCTTTATTCTGGGGTAGCAGCCGCAGCGGCAAATATTTCCCGACATGGCCTTGTCGACGTCTTCACTGGAAGCGCCGGGTTTGCCTGTTAGCAATGCTGCTGCAGCCATAAGTTGACCGCTCTGGCAGTAGCCGCACTGCGGCACATTGTGTTCTATCCAGGCGGTTTGCAGCGGATGCAGAGCTTCTGGATTGCCCAAGCCTTCTATAGTGGTTACCGCTTTGTCAGCTGCGGCGACCACAGGTAAAACGCAGGTTTTAATAGCAGTTCCGTCAAGATGCATAGTGCAGGCGCCACACAGACCCGCGCCACAGCCAAATTTGGAGCCTTTGAGCTTAAAGTCATCGCGTATGACCCACAATAATGGCGTATTAGGATCGCCATCAAAGCTGACAGGTTCGCCGTTTAGAAAAAAGCTAATCACAATAAAAAATTCCTAGTGAGTTATAGAGCACTGGCATTAGCCTGGGTGTGCCGCCAGGCTGGCCACGTCCTGCAAGTTCGACTGAATAACGTCCTTGGGTAACTTTAAGGACAGTACGGCATGTCAGATGACATGTTAAGTGTTATTCAGGGCGAGCAAAAGGTTGTTGCGACCGGACGCCACTCCTGTACCGTCACAGTATTGTGGATATCTACGCGTCGGCGAGGCCGATAGTTCAAATTGAGGAAAATCGAGTGAAAATGGGAATTAAAGGTCGGCGGGCGCTCATCTGTGCCGGGTCAAAAGGGCTTGGCAGGGGTTGTGCACAAGCATTAGCTGCTGAGGGTGTACATCTGGTGCTCAATGCTCGGGGTGGCGAGGTCTTGGAAAAGACGGCAGCAGAGATCAGGGAGATTTATGGTGTCGACGTGTCGACGGTCGCTGCCGACGTCACAACACAAGATGGCCGCGAAGCGATTCTAGCGTGCAGCGCCGGCGTCGATATTGTGGTTAATAACGCCGGGGGACCACCCCCCGGAAATTGGCGCGACTGGGACCGTGAAGCTTTTATCGCGGCCTTTGATGCTAATGCTTATGCCGCAATCGCACTTATGCAGGCCACCGTGCCGGGCATGTGCGATCGTGGTTGGGGTCGCATCGTCAATATCACCAGCGTATCGGTAAAGCAGCCCATAGGCGTTCTAGGTTTATCTAATACGGCTAGAGCTGCCCTAACCGGGTTCGTCGCCGGTATCTCGCGGGATGTGGCGCTGCACGGTGTCACCATTAATAATTTATTGCCCGGCCTTCATGCGACTGACCGAACGGTTGGACTGGATACTTATGAAGCGGGCCTGACGGGAGAGAGTAGGGAGGCTGTAGCCGCACGTCGCTGTGGGTCTATTCCAGCGGGCAGATACGGTACCGCCTCTGAGTTTGGTGCCACCTGCGCGTTTATGTGTTCAGAACATGCCGGGTTCATGGTGGGACAAAATATACTGTTGGACGGAGGTGGCTTTAACAGTACGCTGTAGGCCACCACCGCGATACATGAGGTGTTTGCGAGGATGACCTTGGCAAGTCATGATAGAGGTCTCAGCGAATACGTCATGAATTAACAGACACCGTTAGGAGCATTGAACATGAAATTATTGAACCGTCTCGCCATGGTCGCTATCACCGTTACCGTGGCTATTCCTACGGTGGCTCACATTGAGAAAACAGAGCCGCTGCAGTCGCTTCGTCAATCCTATTTTGCCCTGCTGGGTATGACCTTTGGACCCATGGCTGACATGGTGAAAGGGAAGATTGAGTGGAATGACCAAACTTTCCAAGCGTGGGCTAGTGATCTAGCGGGCGTATCTGGATATCAAGTTGAGCGGGGTTTTGCACCCGGTTCCGAAGAGGGTAAGACTCGCGCTAAACCTGAAATATGGCTCAATAGCGAAGATTTCGGATCAAAGCTGGCTGATTTCCGACGAGAGGCTGCCAAGTTGTCTGAAGTGGCTGGCCAGGGCGATCGCGCTGCCATTCAGGGTCAGTTTGCAGCCACCGGTAAAACCTGCAAAGCCTGCCACGATGAGTACAAAGCCAAGGATTATATTTACTAGGGGTTAATCTCTCCTCCGAATAGGTGGTGCCACGACGGTAGGTGCCAAGACAGTCGGTGGCAAGACGGTTGGCTTAGATGGGGAGCTCGGTATGTCCCGAGATAGAACCGTTTTATCAATTGACGGTGGGGGTATCCGCGGGATCATCCCCGCGATGATGCTCCATCATCTAGAGACGGCGACGGGTCATCAGACAGCAGACCTCTTTGACCTGATGGTGGGCACCTCTACGGGTGGCATTTTGGCCTTGGGATTGGCCCAGCAAGACCCCCAAAAACCGGGAAAGAGCCGCTACAGCGCTCGTGACTTGGCCGAGCTCTACGCAAATCGCGGGTCCCAAATTTTCGGCAAAAATCTGTGGCGTCAGTTTCGATCAGCGTTAGGTATCTTTGACGAGAGCTATTCAGCCAGTCCCCTAGAGACAGCACTCTCAGATTACTTTGATACCAGTGTTTTAGGAGACTGCCGCTGTCCTACCATTGTCACGGCCTATGACCTCGAGGCGAGGTCGACCGCTTTTTTTAAAAGCTTCAAACCTGAGCACGCGCAAATTTTGTGCAAGTCAGCGGCCAGAGCAACATCAGCTGCCCCCACTTTTTTTGAACCCGCGCAGGTGGAAGTGGCTGGTAAATCAACGGCGCTCATTGACGGCGCGGTATTTTTAAATTCCCCCGTTGTATCGGCTTATGCTGAGGCCTTGAAGTTGTTCCCTGGGGACGAGATTACGGTTGTATCCTTGGGTACGGGTGAGCTCGCTAAACCTATTTCTGGCAGACAAGCTGCAGGCTGGGGCAAGATTGGTTGGATGTTACCGGTACTTGATTGTGTGTTTGATGGTATGTCGAAAGCCGCGGATTATCAGATGAAACTATTTTTGGGTGATCGCTATCAACGCTTCCAACTCACTCTCGAGGAGGCAAGTGATGAGCTGGATAACGCGACACCTAGGAACATTACCGCGCTTTTCGAGGCGACCTCGAAGTTAATTGATCGAGAGAATCTGCGGTTAGACAAGCTCATCAAATATCTCCAGTCGCGGTAGCCTCTCCCCACTGTGCTACCGGGTCGTCACCCTCGAGCGCCGGTTTAGCTCCGGCGCCGTAGTTGGGTGATTTCAGCCATGATGGCCACGGCAATTTCCCAAGGCGTTTTACTCCCAATATCGAGGCCAACGGGTGCATGCAGTCGTTGCAGTTGCGCCTGGGTGACGCCAAGTGCTGTAAGACGCTCTAGCCGAGCTTTGGTTGTTCTTATGGATCCCAACGCGCCGACGTACCAAGCGGGAGTTTCCAAGGCCTCAAGGAGGGCCATATCGTCAATACGCGGATCATGGGTAAGGGTGACAATGACATTTTTAGGGTCGCTGCTGCGGCCGGCAATAATATCGTCAGGCAGGCCATGCAGTAGCTCCACGTCGGGGCCTTGCCACTGAGCAATCACATCCTCACGTGTATCGGTAACAATCACCTCGTAATCCATGGCTATGGCTAAGTGTGCCAAAACCTGCGCGAGCTGCCCTGCACCGACTAGCAGCATTTGCATTTTGGGCCCCAGCCCTTGCCGCAATGAGTCCTGGGTCAGGCTTAGAGGCACATAATCTTCGGTTACCTCTATTGATGTAACGCCGGTCTTTAAATCTGTGGTTCTGGCCATAGAGTTCCGTGCTCTCAGGGCCGAGACGACGTCGACTACCCAAGCTGCCCTGGCGGGGAAGAGTTGCTGTACCAGAATCTGCAGACGCCCGCCGCAGGGCAGTCCTAGACGTTCATTTTCTTCCGCGGAAACACCATATTCGATAAGCTGCGGAATCGAGGTGTCGATCGCATTTGTACGTAGTTTTTCGAGCAGGTCCTCTTCAACGCAGCCCCCAGAGAGCGTGCCAACGCTGTGTTCTCCGCAACATCCAAGCATCGAACCTATAGGCCTAGGTGATGACCCTATGGCTTTTACAATGGTGCACAAGTACGGCGCGCTGCCGTTTTCAAGCCACGCAACGAGCTTTTCGAAAACTTCCTGATCTTGGCTCTGCATAGCGAGTCGATGACTTCCTTATGGTGGGTGTTTTTAAATGTAGGTTGACAAGGCTTGGTTTGGTGCTTACCGGTCGGTCCAGGCGATAATGTGGTCTTCGAGTTGCTCGGGATCAACAGTGGTTTCACATATGACACGGTGCTTTACGGTACAGGTGGCTCGGTGTACCTGCATGGGGTCTGCGCTCTTCAAATGATGCCAGTCGGGTAGGTCATCCCCCGCTGCGAGCAATCTATAGGCGCAGGTCGCAGGGAGCCAATGATAAGACTTAGGGTCGGTTTGCCGTAAATCCAGGCAGTCGGGGACGCGGGTTAATCGATTTTTGTAATCGCTGCACTTGCCCGTCGCGTGATCGAGTAACTGACAGGCAACACTGGTGTAATAGATTTCTCCAGTGTCTTCATCTTCAAGCTTGTTGAGGCAGCACTTTCCACAGCCGTCGCATAAAGACTCCCACTGCTGATCTGAGAGCGCGTCCATCGGTGTTGTTTGCCAAAAATAGTGGGTCGTCATACTTTCGATAGATGGGCGAGAGAGGCGGCATTTTTCTCCCAGTTCTGGCCGTCAAAGGGAGTATCTGTAATCGATAAAACACTAGCTGGATTGAGGCATCGCGCGTGAACACTGACGCCGTCTGGATTCGACCTCGGTATGTAAAAAGATTTGGTGCCACAGGTTTTGCAAAAATAATGTTTTGCATGGCCTGAGCCAAACCGATACTCGCTCAGCTCCTGGGCATCAGTTAACAGATGAAACCGGTCCTTGGGCACAATAAGGTGTTGGTAGTGATGGATCTCGCAGATTGAGCAGTTGCACGTATGGGTATGCAGGTTGGCAGGGGCCTGCACTTGCCATTTAATTTTGCCGCAATGACAGCCCCCTTGGTGAGTGATGAGCTCTTGTTCACTGTTGTTTTCAGCCATTGGAATTCATTCCTGTTCAACGGGGCTTTCTAGGGCGGCAAAAGTACGAAAGGCCAGTTCCTCAGCCAAAATCATACAAATCACCGTGATGATGAAAGGAAATGCACCGTGCAAAGCCCCGTAAAAATGTATGGCATCGCCTAAAACCAAGCCTATCGTCCATAACATTACGAACTTTGAGCTAAATAAAATTAGCCACGCGACAAAAATCCTTCCGCCTTTGGCTTGCCAAGAAGTTTTGTTAACAAAGGGCTGCGACGCCGCGTGCTCGATCAACAGCGTGACCTGCAAAAGCAGCTGTAAAAGAATTGCAGCGATTAATCCTGATGTGAAGCCGCTAATTTGCACGCGGTCCCAAAACTGAGAGAGTAAACCCAATACGATAAGATCAGCGGTAATCGCTACGTAGTAACGAATGTAAAGCCGTTGCCGCGTATTGGGCAATGCAGCGGAAGCAACTGCTGCGTGATGGTGTGCCTTCATGAAGATTCTCCGAGGTGCTGAGAGGTAAAAGATGAGTTTACCTGTCTACTGAAAGGTTGTCGCCGACGCCTTGAAGTCGGCTAATGACAGAGGAATGTTGTTATGAGTTATCTAGGTATTTTCAAACTTAAGGCAGTAATTTTTACCTTACTACTGACTTGCCACGCCGTCCTCGCGGCGCAACCGGATCGCTTTGGCGATATTGTTATCGAGGTAACCGAGCTGACTGATTCTATTTATATGCTAACAGGGGCTGGGGGTAATCTTGCCGTCAGTGTTGGGGAAGATGGGTTGTTATTAGTCGACGATCAGTATGCGCCAATGGCCGAGCGAATTGCCGAGTCCCTCGCGAATTTACCGGGCGCAGTCCTGAGCGAACGACCTTTAAAGTATGTGGTCAATACGCACCACCACGGAGATCACACGGGGGGCAATGCTTTTTTTGCTAAGGCCGGTGCCACGATCATTGCAAGCGAACCCGCCAGGGTGCGGCTCTTGGCCCGAGCCCCATCAGCAGCGAGTCCGTTACCAGTGATTACCTATCACGAGGGCGTGTACATTTATTTCAACGGTGATCGGCTCAAGCTCAGTGCTCTCAAAGGGCACACCGACGGTGATACAGCTGTTTTTTTTGAACGTGCCAATGTCTTGCATGCGGGTGACTTATTTTTTAATGGGCGCTTTCCGTTTATCGACCTGGAAAGTGGGGGCGGTGTGGCGTCTTATTTATCGAGTCAGGCGCAGTTATTGACCATGATTAATAACGACACAGTGGTGATTCCTGGCCATGGTCCGCTCGCGCGACGAGATGATCTGCAGGCGATGCATGACATGATAAAAGCAACACGTAAGGCAGTGGCTAAAGATATTAGATCAGGCTTGTCCCTTACCCATATTCAGGAAAGAGGCCTTGACGACGGTTACCACCCCCTTGCTTGGGCTTTTATTAGTGAGGCTAGATGGATCGAAACGCTTTACTGGGACCTGTTAAAAAATGACGCTCAGCAGTAAATTTACGAACTTAATTTCCTTAGCCGTTCGATAAGGCTGGAAGTGTCCCAACGGCCGCCCCCCAGGTTTTGAACATCGGCATAAAATTGATCGACTAAGGCTGTTAGGGGGAGCGACGCTCCTGCTCTATCTGCTGCATCGAGCACCAGACCCAGGTCCTTACGCATCCAGTCGACAGCGAAGCCAAAGTCAAACTCGCCTTGAATCATCGTTTGAGAACGGTTATCCATTTGCCAACTTTGGGCGGCACCTTGACTAATAGCCTCAATGACATTTGCCGTATCAAGCCCGGCCCGGTCGGAAAAATGTAACGCCTCCGACAGACCTTGCAGAACGCCAGCGATGCAAATTTGATTGGCCATCTTGGTGAGCTGGCCAGAACCACATGGACCCATTAGGCGCACGCTTTTACCGTACACAGACATCACTGGCTCGGCTCGTGTAAAGATATTGGCGTCACCACCGACCATAATGGTTAGTTGTCCAGATTCAGCGCCCGCCTGCCCGCCGGAGACGGGTGCATCTAGAAAGCCTATGTTTTTTTCTTGGCAGGCAGCCTGCAATTCTTGCGCTAAGTCAGCGGAGGCGGTTGTGTGATCGACCAGGATGGAGCCGGGTTTAAGGCCCTTGAGTACACCATGGTTCCCCAAGACAACCTCGTGCACGTCGTGGTCGTTACCCACACAGACAAAAACGAGGTCAGCTGTGAGGGCCGCCTCTGCTGGCGTGGAGGCAGTGTTGCCACGGTAGGTTTCGTGCCAATTCGAAGCCTTGGCGGAGGATCGGTTATACACGGTTGTGGTGTAGCCCGAGGTTTGTAAATGACCTGCCATCGGAAAACCCATAGCACCCAAACCGATAAACCCCGTTCGGAGATCTTTTTCTCTGGCTATGTCTTGGGGGATATTTTCGCTCATAGTTGTCTGTTCCTGTGTCAAGCGAGTGTCGAGATTACTCAGTACCGCTACCTTGAGTCTCAAGATGAGTTAACGCAAGCTGCAGGAACCATTGCCGGTCACACGACACGCGAAGAATACAGAGGTTTAAGGATGACGATCCCTCGTAGAGGTTTAACAGCACTAGGTTCATTGCTGACACGCATTACCACAATTATCACGCTGTGCTCTGTAGTGGCTTCGCTGAATGCCCAGCCTTTAGGTGCGGGTGCGCGACCTGTAGGCGCAGACTGGTCTCGAAGTCCGGTTTATGGGGCTCGGGGAATGGCCGCTACTGCACAACCCCTGGCGTCGCAGATTGCGATTGATATTTTGAAGCAGGGCGGGAGTGCGGTTGATGCAGCCATAGCGGCAAATGCGGCTCTAGGACTTATGGAACCCACTGGGAACGGCATAGGTGGGGATCTATTCGCTATGGTTTGGGACCCTGAAACCGAGCAGCTTTATGGCTATAACGGATCAGGGCGAAGCCCCGCAGGGCGAGACTTGCCGGCGATGCTGCGCTCTATAGAGTCAATGAAGTCAAAAGAGCAGCTGCCTGAGCACTATCAGGGTATACCCTCTCATGGCTCTCTAGCGGTCACGGTGCCAGGTACTGTTGATGGTTGGTTCGCACTTCACGGTCGCTGGGGAAAATTAGGTATGGATGAAGTGCTAGCGCCGGCAGCAAACTATGCCGAAATTGGTTTTCCAATGTCGCCGGTTATTGCCGCCGCGTTTGCAGCCAATCAACGACGTTTCGATCAACGAGCCGCAATGATTGAGGAGCTTGAGAATGCGCGCGCGCTGTATTTTCCCGGCGGATCCTCTCCTTCAGTGGGTTCGATATTTCGCAACCCCGATCTGGCAAAAACACTGAGAACTCTGGGTACTGAGGGTCGAGAAAGCTTCTACCAAGGATCCTTGGCGGAGCGGATGGCGGACTACTTTAAGGAAATTGATGCCGACCTTACCGCAGCTGATCTCGCCAATCATTCGGGAGAATGGGTGGAGCCTCGAGGCGTCGACTATCACGATGTTACTTTGTGGGAACTCCCTCCCAATGGTCAGGGCTTTGCTGCATTAATGATGTTGAACATTATTAAACAGGCCGACATGACCAACATGGAGAGGGGGTCAGCGGCGCTTTTTCACCTGATGGTTGAGGCCAAGCGCCTGGCTTTTGAGGCGATGGCCCAAACCTTTGCTGACCCCCAGTTTGCCGACATTCCTATCGACGACCTGCTGTCCGCTGAATTTGCACAGGCACAATACGCTCGCATTAATTCCGAGCGGGTTTTAGCAGCAGAAGCTCTCGCGGCACCGCTAGAAGGTGAGGGCGATACCACTTATTTAACTGTGGCCGATGCCTCTGGAATGATGGTGTCGCTGATTCAATCTAACTACCGTGGTATGGGGTCAGGCCTGGTGCCCACTGGTCTGGGTTTTATGCTGCAGGATCGGGGCGAGTTGTTCTCTCTCGACCCCCAGCATCCCAACGTTTACGCGCCGGGGAAGCGACCCTTTCATACCATTATCCCAGCGTTTGTCACTCGTGGGGGCAAGCCTTGGATGAGTTTTGGGTTGATGGGAGGGGGTATGCAGCCTCAGGGTCACGTGCAGGTGCTGGTGAACATTGTTGATTTTAATATGAACCTTCAGGAGGCCGGGGATGCCGCTCGATTCCTGCACGATGGTGGCAGCAGCCCCGAGGGCGGAGATCCCATGGCCTATGGCACGCTCTATGTGGAGCCGGGTGTTCCTGCCGAGACGGTGTCAGCGCTACGTGAATTGGGTCACGAAGTTGTCGTGGATGAGTCAGGGGGTCCTTTCGGGGGGTACCAGGCCATACAAAGAAACCACAACACAGGCGTCTATTCTGGTGCTACCGAAATGCGCAAAGATGGTACGGTTGCCGCTTGGTGATCATGAAAAAAATCATTAATCAGGCTTCACAGCTTTTTGCGCTGGCTCTATCAGTGAGTGGGTCGCGAGACAGCACAGACGTTGATTTAGACTGGCTAATGCTGGAGGTAATTCGTGACCGGTAAAGCTGTCGTGGTGGGGCTTGGTGGTATTGGCGCAGCGGTTGCTAATGCACTGCTCGACCAAGGCTATGACAAGGTTCATGTCATCAGCAGAAATGCCACTTCAGGTCTCTCTTCAAAGGTTTGCCACTGGTGCAGCGATTACAGTGCCCCTTCTATCGAAGCTATAGCAGGCGCGATCACAGACAAGCCGGGCACCCTCGAGAGACTGGTCATTACCAACGGCATTTTGCAGGGTGATGACTACCGTCCAGAGCGTGCACTGACACAGCTTTCTGGGGACACGGCGGCCAAAATGTTTCAAGTCAATACGACTTTGCCGATGTTATGGTTGGGAGCCTTCCATGAAGCGCTGCGACAGGCAGTTCAGCCCAGAGTGGCAGTGTTGTCAGCCCGAGTTGGCAGTATCGAAGACAATCATTTGGGCGGTTGGTACAGCTACCGCGCCAGCAAGGCTGCACTGAATATGATGCTGCAGTGCGCTAGCGTGGAGTTTGCAAGGCTCAATAAATCTGCGCAGATAGTGGCTTTTCACCCGGGTACAGTAGACACGCCGCTGTCGCAACCTTTTCAGCGCGGCGTGCCCGAAGGTAAGTTGTTTACCGCCGATTTTGTCGCCCAGCGCCTGACTGCGCTATTGGACGAAGTTGCCACCACCGGGCGTTTGCAATTTCTCGATTGGGATGAAAAGCCCATCCCGTTTTAGGGTCAACGAAGAAATTCGCTGCGTGCTGCAGGATTCTCCTTGAACATACCCCCGAGGGACGTTGTGCGAGTGCGGGAGTTGGTATCCATCACGCCTCGCGACTTGACGCAGTAGTGTACGGCTTCCATCGATACGGCAACGTTATCGGTCTCTAGAAGCGTTTGCAGGGCCACCAGAATTTGCTGAGTCAAGCGTTCTTGCACCTGCGGCCGTTGGGCAAAGAATCGAACGATGCGGTTTATTTTGCTCAGTCCGATGATTTTATTTCTCGGCAGGTACGCAACCCGCGCCTGTCCATCGATTGTGACAAAGTGATGCTCGCAGGTGGATGTCAGATCAATGTCATCAATCATCACCATCTCGTCGACCTGCATTTTGTTGTCTATAACCGAAATTTTCGGAAAGTTGCCATAGTCTAGGCCAG
Source organism: uncultured Luminiphilus sp. (assembly GCA_938091995.1). Classification (GTDB taxonomy): domain Bacteria; phylum Pseudomonadota; class Gammaproteobacteria; order Pseudomonadales; family Halieaceae; genus Luminiphilus. The sequence continues at coordinate 14,842 of CALKNZ010000053.1, forward strand.
AAAAAATTTCATCGAGGTACATTCGGGAAATGCGATCGGGGGTGTCGCAGAGGCTGTCGTCGGTTAAATCGAGCCCTAGTGCCTGAGTAATGTCGGTAAACGCATCTTTCACGATAGTGAGCTTCTGTTCACGACTCAGCCCGTTGTCGATTAGCGGCGTTTCGAGACCTCGTGCCACTAATGCCTCTCTGACTAGGATAGCCTCCATTGAGATTGACGGGCGCAGGTTTACGGTGTTGTCCGCCAGTTCAAGGGGTTGGGCCTTCGATTGGGTAGATGTCAGCATGACTCACTCCGATTCGTGTATGAGGTAACTACGGTGTGGGTTGTGGGCCGGATTGCATGTAAGTTGGAGTTTTTGCAGGCTTCCGTTGTGCCTGAACAGTCGTTTATATTTTGGAGCATTGGTGAATCGACAATTGGTTTACGCGGCGCTTAACCAGTAGGTAGTCTTAAAAACAAGTGAGTAGGAATCCCGCAAAAGCGGGCTTTTTTTCGCCTGAAATTGGGATGTTTAACCCCAGTCGTAATGTTTGCTGCTTAGCCGATGATGTTCCCTTTAATTGCTTGCGTGGATAATCTGGGTATTGTCGGATTTAAAAACCCTAATAAAGGCGAAAAACACCTAAATGGTGGGGTGCGGGGCGGGGTAGATAACGCCATAAAAAGCTCAAGATTCGGTTTTAATTGAATAAAAAAGTTTTGGCACGTAAATCGCGAGTTACTCTGAGGCTGGGAATTTTACCGAATTGCCGAAAAAAGGTGGCTTGGCACAGCCTTGACCGCGGGTCGCTGGTAAGCTTGCGCCCCGTGAATTTTGAGTAATTCATATTGTTGAATTGCAAAAGCGCTTATTTTTGGACAGGGAGTCTGCATGTTTAGCCGAGCGAAGAAGGTCTTGATACCACTTTTGGTGTTGTTGGGGGGCATTGGCGTCGTTGCAATTCTTAACGCCACCAAGCCCAAGCCTGATATCGCTATCGAAGCCCCTAGGCCGATAAGGGTACATACCCAGATTGCGGCAAGTTCCACCAATCAACTGACGGTTCACACTAGCGGTGACGTGCGAGCAACACTGCGATCCGATCTGGTGGCCCAGGTGGCGGGCCGTATTATTCAGGTTTCCGATGAATTTGTTGAGGGCGGAAGGTTTTTTGCGGGCGAGACACTACTGACCATTGAGGATACTGACTACCGAGCTGCACTCAATGAAGCCGAGGCTAGGGTGGCCTCAGCACAGGTGGACCTAGAGACGGCCTACGCCGATGCCGATGTGGCGAGACAGCAGTTGGCTGGCGTAGATAATCCCTCTGCCTTGGCGCTAAAAAAACCTCAAGTTACGCGCGCTCAACTGGCATTAGAAGCCGCTCAATCGAGTTTGTCCCTCGCCAAAACCAATCTTGAGCGCACAAAGATTACGTTACCTTACACCGGCCGTTTGCGAGCTACCTCTGTAGATTTGGGCGAATACGTGGGGCCGGGCAAGGTGCTGGCTTCGGCGTTTGGAACAGACCGTGTGGAAATTAGGTTGCCTCTTACCGACAATCAACTTGGAGCCCTCGGCGTGCCCATTGGTTACCGCGCACCCAGCGGAGCGGGCTTGGCTGTCGACCTCACTGCCAAGGTAGCAGGCGAGCAGCATCGATGGTCTGGGCGGGTTGAACGATTAGATGCAGCGATTGACCCTGAGACCCGAGTGGTTTATGCCACGGCTGTGGTCGACCGCCCCTACGAGCTCGAGGACGCTTCGTTGCAAATGCCTCTGGCTGTAGGCTTGTTTGTCGAAGCAGCGATTGCCGGTCGTATTCTCACCGATACCATTGTCATTCCATCTAACGGACTGCGTGCAGGTGACCGAGTATTTATTCTCGATGTGAATGGCCGCCTAGAAATTAGGGGTGTTGAGGTTATCTATAGCAACACTCGTGAGACATTTTTAGCGAGTGGTATCGCATCGGGCGAGGCCGTCATTACTTCTGCAATACGCAACCCGATTCCCGGAATGGCTTTAGAGGCTATAAATGCCGATGTTGAGGCGCTTAGTGCAGCCTCTAACTCGACGCTGGCTAACTGAGGAGAATCGACGTGACGGCATTAGTGGGTTGGTGGGTTCGAAATCCCGTGGCAGCAAATTTACTGATGCTGGGTATTATTATTTCTGGTTGGTTGGGCCTGCAGAATATTGAAAAGGAAGCTTTCCCCTCGATAAGCCCGTATCAAGTTCAAATAGAGGTCATTTGGCCGGGAGCATCACCTCGAGAGGTGGAGCAACAGGTTATTCAGCGTATTGAAGATGCTGTGGAAAACGTGAATAACGTTTATCGCGTTTACTCGGAAGCCCGAGAAGGCTTTGGCAACGTCAGCGTTGAAACTTATGCCAATGTTGATATCAACGCCTTTATCAATGACGTTAAAAACGCCGTTGACGCGGTGACCTCATTGCCCAGAGATATCGAAAACCCAAGGGTGCGTCGCGTTGAGTGGCGTCAAGAAATGTTGCGAGTCGCGGTTATTGGCGACATTGACGAGCGCACCCTCACGCGTTTGGCAGAAGACCTCCGTCAGGATCTAGCTTCCCGGGCTCACATTTCGAAGGTGGAGCTCTTTGGTGTCAGGCAAGAAGAGGTCACGATAGAGCTTTCAGAAACGGCATTGCGCCGTTATGGCGTCACTTTTGCCGAGGTGGCCGGTGTCATTCGGGGAAGTTCAATAAATTCATCCTCGGGCCAAGTAAAAGCAGCGACCGGAGATATTCAGCTTCGAGTTCTCAATCTCGCCGATACGCAGCGTGATTTTGAAAACATTATTGTCCGGCAAACTCGCGAGGGTGGAACTATCCGCGTTGGCGATATTGCGAAAGTAATTGATGGTTATGAAGAAAGTGAAATTATAGCCACGCTTAATGGCAAGCCCGCTGTGCTTTTGCAGGTACAAGCAACTGACGATATGCAGGTGGTAAAGTCCAGCGAGGCGGCTAAACGATGGATCAGAGATACACAGCCGACATTGCCTGCCGGTATCGAACTGATGATGTGGTTTGACACCGCCGATATTTATACGTCCCGCATGGACCTCATCACAGAATCGTCGATTCTGGGTTTAATACTGGTGTTTATTGTATTGGTGCTGACCACCCGTCCGGCTGTGGCTCTGTGGGTGACAGCCGGTATTGGCGTGGCCTTCATGGGCGCCTTTGCCTTTTTGCCGGCCAGCGACGTATCGCTCAACGTTATTTCTACCTTTGCGTTTTTACTAGTGCTTGGAATCGTCGTTGATGATGCGATCGTGGTCGGCGAAAGTATTCATCACCATAGTCATAGTATGGGCCTCAGTGGTGAGGAGTCGGCAGTAGCTGGAGCGGTAAGTGTGGCGCGGCCGGTGATTTTTGCAGTTTTGACGACGATCGTGGCCTTTGCACCGTGGCTTTTTGTCTCGGGCATCGACGCGCAGGTAACCCGTCAGTTGTCTATTGTCATTACTCTCGCCCTTATCATGTCTCTGATTGAAGCTTTTTTTATTCTTCCTGTTCACCTCAGGCACATTGAACCGCGGAAAAATTTAAAAGGCATTAAGCTCTGGCAACAGAATATTGCGCACTCGATCATTGATTTCGCGCACAATTATTATGGGCCATTCCTTGAGCGCTGCATCCGCAATCGATACACCACCGTCATGATTTTTATGGTCGGGTTTATGATTTCTGTAGGCCTGTTTGCCACTGGCTGGGTCAAATTTTTCTTTATGCCTCAGGTCGAAAACGAACAAATTTATATCAGTGTTGACCTACCTATTGGCACGCCCTATGAGCGGGCGCTGCAAATATTGGATCAATTGCAAGTCGCTGAGAAGGCATTGATTGCTGAGGTAGAGGTTTCTGCTCAAGACTCTGGCGAAGGAACGGGTAAGCTGATTGAGGGGTGGTACACCCGAGCTCGTCCCGAGAACGTTATCGCTATTGTCAGATTGGCGCCTCCCGAAGTGCGAGACCTCAGCGCTCGCGCCGCTGCAGAGCGTTTAAGAGAGCTGGCAGGCGATTTTCCAGATGCCGAGAAAGTTGAGGTGCGCTACACCTTGAACGAAGGGTCGCCCACGGTGACTTTCTTATTACAGCATCAAGACTTCGCCTCTTTAAAAGCGGCGAGTGAAGATTTGCAGTTGCACTTACAGGGCTATGACGCGGCCTATTACGTGCGCGACGACCAACAAGGTGAGCTCAGCGAATTGAGATTCTCATTGAAGCCAGGTGCAGAAAAGCTCAATGTTGATCTTGCTGAAGTTTCACGACAGGTGCGGCAAGCCTATTACGGGGAAGAGGTGCAAAGACTGCCCAGAGAGTTCGGTGATGTGAAGGTTATGGTGCGCTATCCCCGCGATGCCCGCAGTCATTTGTCATCCCTCGACGACTTCATGATACGCATACCCGATGGTCGCAGTATTCCACTGCTGTCTGTTGTAGAAGTGACCTTTGGTACAGGGGTCCAGCGGATAAATCGTCGAAATGGAGAGCGTTTTGTTCGTGTTGTAGCCAATGTTGAGCGCGATGCTATGGAGGAGATCTCCAGCGCAGTAACCGACGATTATATGCCCACACTAGAGAGTAAATACCCGGGCCTAAAGGTGCTTAAAGGGGGAACTCAAGAATCGGAAGCGGAGTTTTACAGCGAGATAGCGGCGCTTTACACCGTGGCGCTTTTTGCTATTTATGCTTTGATTGCGGTGGCTTTCAGGTCCTATGCACTGCCGCTGTTGATTATGACCGCGATTCCTTTTGGTTTTATGGGCGCGATTTTTGGTCACTTGCTGTTTGATATGCCTTTGGCGCTATTTTCCTACTTTGGCATTGGTGCTGCTGCCGGTGTGGTGGTTAACGACAACCTCGTTTTGGTGGACTACATTCGCCGGCGTGAAGATGACGGATTAACTCCGGCAGAGGCGGTGTTGGACGCGGCGATCAACCGCTTTAGGCCTATCTTTCTGACCACGGTCACAACTTGTGTGGGGCTTTTGCCGATTATGGCCGAGCGATCAACCACGGCAGAGTTTCTTAAACCTGCGGTTTTGTCACTGTCTTTCGGTGTCTTATTTGCTTTATTCGTGAGTCTGCTTATGGTCCCAGCCCTATACATGGTGGGCTGGGATTATCAGCAGCTCATGAGACGCCTGCGGGGCAAAGCGCCCGCAGGCACCGATGTCAGCGAACCCCGTGCATTAGTCGCTTCAGAAACGGCGTCGCAATAAGCAATACAACACCGGCAATGACACCAGCCCATAACAGCTGGTCAAACAGGGTGACGAAGCCATCGGACCCAGAAACCATGGTGCCCAGCAGCGCTGCGACATAGCCCGAATAGGCTGAGGCCAGGAACCATGCGCCCATCATCACCCCAACCACGCCGGGTACTGACAGCTTTGTGACGGCGGACAGCCCCACAGGGCTGAGGCACAGCTCTCCAGTGGTGTGTAGCAAGTAGGCAAGAATCAGCCACCAGGCAGAGACCACGCCCGCCTCGTCGGGGAACTGAGCGCCATAGGCTAGCGCACCAAAACCCAAGCCGGCCTGAATGATGCCCAAGGCAAATTTGACCGGTGTACCCGGCTCTAAATTTCGACGACCCAGCCAAGTCCATAGGAAGGCAAATGCCGGCGCCAGAGTAAAGATGAAAAATGAATTTGCGGCGCCAAACTGCGATGCCGTTAGCGTCATTCCAAATAAGGATTTATCGGTATTGCGGTCGGCAAACAGCGTCATTGAGCCTGCTGCTTGCTCAAATAGCGCCCAGAAAAAGACGGTGGAAATGATAAGGGCGACCAATGCCAGCATCCGATCGCGTTGCACTCGATCACAGCGAGCAAAGATGTACCAGCCCAGACCTCCCAATGTTGCTAGCGAGACGACATTGAGTAGCGTCCCCACCACAGCCGTGGCCTGAACCACCTGCCAGATAACAGCGACACCAGCGATTCCGCTTAAGTAGATCAGGTGATCGAGACGAAGAGGGCCCCGTTTCTCGCTAAGCGCGGTTGTCGATGGTGCTTCGCCATGTCCCTCTAACATGGGTTGTCCCCATATAAAAAGGATCAGCCCCAGCGACATGCCAATGCCTGCGGCACCAAAACCGTAGGCCCAGCCATAGACTTCCCCGAGCCAGCCACACAGCAGGGTAGCGGTGAATGCGCCTATATTGATGCCCATATAGAATATTGTGAAGCCCGCATCGCGTCGCGGGTCGTCCTCGGCATAGAGCTTTCCTACCACGGTTGAGATATTGGGCTTTAGGAATCCAACCCCCATAATAATCAGCGCGAGTGAAAGATAAAAAATCTGCAGGGCCCCGTCATCTCTGACGACGCTACCGTCAAGCATACGGGCCTGCTCGCCCTCCACCGCCATACCCAAGTGGCCGGCCACTAATAACAGGCCACCGTATACAACGGCTCGGCGCATGCCTAAGTATCGATCCGCAATGAGGCCACCTAGCAACGGCATGGCGTAGACTAGCGCGGTATAGCTCCCCAGTACGGCGAGTCCAGTGGCATCGTCAAATAAATGGTATTTGGTGAGATACAGCAGCAGTAGGTATTTCATGCCGTAAAAGGAAAAGCGCTCCCAAAGCTCAGTACCAAAACAAATGTACAAGCCAGCAGGGTGGCCCATGAACTCTCGGCCGTGTTGTGTAGGGCTGTTAGCTATATTATTCATAGGGTTGAGAATTCCTATTGGCTATCGATGAGGTGTGGTTATGCCGCCTCCGACATGGGTGGTGCGACGGTGTTTAAAGCTCGGTCCATTTCATCAAAGCTTTTGATGCGTTTGACGGAAGAAAATAAAACGCCAGCTTGAGGGAAATAATGCTTGAGGTACACCAGCCATTGTTTCAGTGGGTTACAGGCATATTGGGGTTCGTAGGTATTGGCATTGCTGCGCAGGTATCGTTGTAGCAGTGGAAAAACCTCAGGCCAGCTCATAGGCGGTGTCTCTAGTCCTTGCCAAGTATGGCGCACAGCCCGGGCAAGGTCCGGACGGCAGAGTGCGCCTCGCGCCAACATAAAATCGTTACAACGACTGACTTCGCCACACCGAATGACGTCTGTGGGTGACCAGAGCTCCCCGTTAGCGATAATCGGGATTGTAGATTCTTTGGCAATTTGAGCAAGTCGCGACCAGTGCGCTGGGGGACGATAGCCCTGCCGGCGGGTTTTCGCATGAACGGTCAGTTCGGAAATGCCACCGTCAACGGCGGCATTCACAATGGCCTCAAATTGTCTGTCATCCTCAAAGCCCAGTCTAATTTTGGCCGTAACGGGGACTTTTGGCGCCACCGCATTACGGACCTCTGAACAGACGGCACGCAGCAAATCGGGTGTCTTTAGCAGCACCGCACCGCCATGGGATTTGTTGACGGTCTTTGCAGGGCAGCCAAAGTTTAGGTCGATTCCAGGTGCACCGAGTCTCTCTGCGACTTGCGCGTTTCGGGCCATGAGGTTGGGGTTGCTGCCCAATAATTGCACAAACACAGGGGTGCCCGCGGTGGTGCGCCCGCCAGTCGCTAACTCGGGGCAAAGCCGGTAAAAGACCCGAGAGGGCAGCACAGTTTGCGAAATGCGAACAAACTCTGTGACACATCGATCGTAGCCGCCGATTGTTGTCAGGAGTTCACGCATCACGCTATCGACCACACCTTCCATGGGTGCGAGCACCAAGCGGTGGTCTGTTGGGGGGCTTTTATACGCATTGGAATTTATCATCGCGCACCAAGCATACATGACCCGACAATAGAGTCCTACGTTGGCATGGCGTGCGAGGCTGCCCTTTTGTAGACTAGGGCCACAACAACGCAGCCGTAATGGTAGGTATTCATGAATCCCAATTACCTCGACTTTGAACAACCCATCGCTGAACTCGAGGGTAAGATCGAGGAGCTCAGCAATGTTGGCTCCGATGCAGACCTTAATCTGGCAGAGGAAATCGATCGGCTGCGCGAAAAAAGTACCGGCCTCACCGAAAAGATTTACGCTGATCTCAGCCCTTGGGATATTGTCCGTGTGGCGAGACACCCTTTGCGGCCTTACACTCTTGACTATATTAACGAGGTTTTTACTGATTTCGACGAATTACATGGCGATAGACACTTCGGTGATGACAAAGCCATTGTCGGGGGGATAGCCCGCCTCGAGGGTCGCCCAGTCATGGTGATCGGACAGGAGAAGGGTCGATCAGTCAAGGACAAGGTGTACCGTAACTTTGGCATGCCTAAACCCGAGGGTTACCGCAAGGCGCTGCGCTTAATGGAAATGGCTGAGCGTTTTAAAATGCCGGTTATTACTCTAATAGACACCCCTGGAGCTTACCCCGGTATTGATTCCGAAGAGCGCGGAATTTCTGAAGCTATCGCGCAGAATCTCGCTGTCATGTCACGTTTGCGCACGCCTATCGTATGCACGGTTATCGGCGAGGGCTCTTCGGGGGGAGCTCTGGGTATTGGAGTGGGCGACCATCTCGCGATGTTGCAGTACGCCACCTATTTCGTGATCTCTCCGGAAGGTTGCGCCAACATTATTTGGAAGAGCAGTGAATTTGCACCCCAGGCAGCGTCCGCCATGGGGGTGACGTCCTCCACACTTGAAGATTTAGGCATTGTTGACGCCACGATTCGAGAGCCCATGGGAGGGGCCCATCGAGACCCTGTCGAAATGGCACGTCGCATCCAGGCACATTTAGTGGAACAGGTCGATAGGCTTTGTGCAGTGGAAACTGAAGTCATGCTGGAGGCGCGTTATCAACGGCTAATGTCCTACGGTAACTGACCCTGACCAATACCTCCCTATTAGATGACGTCACCCCTGAGTTTGAGTGGGATCATGCCGCAAGTGCTTGGGTTGTGGGCCTCAGTGGCGGCTGTGACAGTATGGTCCTGCTCCACCTGGCTAGCTTGTGGCGCGATCGCGGCGGACCACCGTTACGGGCGGTCCATGTACATCACGGCCTTACCGCCGAAGCCGACGATTGGGCCAGACTCTGCGAAAACGTCTGTGAGCATCTATCCATTGCGTTGAAGGTGTATCGAGTTATCCCTGCTACCGACGCAGGTAAAGGTATCGAGGCCGCTGCTAGAACTGCTCGATACGACGTTTTCCGACAAGAGTTGGGGCTTAGGGAAGTCCTCTTACTCGCC
>CALKNZ010000054.1 GCA_938091995.1 uncultured Luminiphilus sp.
GGGCAGCCGCTCGAAGATTGAATACCAACCCAAAGGTGTCGTGGGTATTATCGCCCCCTGGAACTTCCCCGTTGCCATGGTGTTTGAACCCCTGGCCAGCATTTTAGCGGCGGGCAACCGTGCCATGATTAAGCCTTCAGAGTTCACGCCAAAAACCGCCAACTTACTGGCTGAAATTATTGCTGAAGCCTTCGACCCCGATGAAGTCACCGTAATCACCGGCGGGCCCGATGTTGGACAAGCATTTTCATCGCTACCTTTCGACCACATGATCTTTACCGGGGCTACAAGCATTGCCAAGCACATTATGGCGGCCGCAGCGAAGAACCTGGTTCCTGTAACACTAGAGCTAGGAGGCAAGTCACCCACCGTTATCTCTCGCAGCGCCGACCTCGAGCTTAGTCTGGAGCGAATTATGAGCGGCAAGTGCCTCAACGCCGGTCAAATCTGTATTGCTCCCGACTACCTCATGGTGCCTGAGGAATCCCTCGATGAGGTGATTAAAATCACGCAGTCAGTGGTTGGGCAGATGTACCCCTCCCTCCTTGATAACCCGCAATACACGTCGGTCATTAACCAGCGCCACCACGATCGCTTGACGGGCTACCTCGCCGATGCGGAAAGCCAAGGGCTGCAGGTGATTCCTATTAACCCTGCGGACGAGTCGTTTGACACCTCGAAAAGTATGAAGATTCCGCCAACGATGGTGATTAACCCCACGGATGACGCCAAGTGCATGCAGGAGGAAATGTTTGGCCCGATTCTGCCGATCGTGACCTACCGCAGCTTTGACGACACCATTGACTACATCAACAGCCACCCACGACCTCTGGCCGCCTACTACTTTGGTACCGATGCTGCCGAGGAGGAGAACTTCCTCAAGCGCACCACCTCGGGCGGCGCCTGCGTTAACGATGTGATGTTCCACATGCTGCAAAAAGACCTGCCCTTTGGCGGTGTCGGTCCCAGCGGCATGGGCGCTTACCACGGTATTGAAGGCTTCAAAACCTTCAGCCACGCCAAGTCGGTGTACAAACAAACCTTGTCCTTCAATGTTTCGAAGCTCGGTGGTTTCCTTCCCCCTTATGGCAACGCCGCAGAGAAAGCGATTAAAGCTCAGGTAAAACGCTAAGACACTGCCGCTGACAATGCGGTCACTTTTTGTGCCCCGGGCCAGTTCGCTGGCCCCAGCAGCAGGAGCTAGCCATGGCTGAGCTAAAACGACGCGCTATCACTGACGCGCAGAAGCTGTTCCGTCGACAGGAAATACTCAGCGGGGCACGAGCCTATTTTGAAGAGGCCGGCTATGAAGGGTTTACCATGACCCAATTAGCCAAACGGCTGGGCATTGTTAAAGGCACGCTGTATCTGTATTTCCCCACCAAGGAAGCGATCATCTTGGCGTTGTACGCCAGGGCTCTCGAGGATTGGTGCGAAGTAATGAAGGTAAAGCTCGGGTCACCAATGGCAGGGGACGACTTTATCCAATTGTTTTATGACACCACCATTAACGACCCCATACTCATACCCGTACTAACACGCCTTGAGCATGTGATTGAACACAACGTGTCTGTCGAATTGCTGATCGACTCCAAACGCCATTTCCAAGCCTGTCTCAACAGGATTGCCGATAAAATTCAAATTGCACTGGGCTTGTCTGGGAATGAAGCCCGTGAGCTGATCATGACCCTAGGCGTACTGCTCTCGGGAGCCGCACAAAGTGACCAGGGCCCCGCATTGGCCGCAGAAGCATTACCTCAGGACGTGCGTGACTTTATTGACAGGCTGTCTTCCGAGCGGATCTTTGTCACCAACGGCCGGCGCATTCTTGCGGGCATTCGTAGCGGTCGGTAAGTACCTTGGCCCACGCATTTCACAGCAGAGCTGCACCCTCTCGGTGTTGCCGCACTCGGCCGTCATCAGCTGTGAGCAGCACAGCGAGACAGCCCACGCTTATCACCCGTTACAGACTCTTTGTTAACTGGGCATGATAATTTTGCGCACCCCTTTCTAACTTATCCTCTGGAGACCCCTATGACCGTGAACCGACAGTGGCTGCTGGCCAAACGCCCCGACGGCATGATTGGCCCCGACAATTTTCAGTACACCGAAACCGCCGTGCCTACCCCGGGGGATCAGGAGGTGCTGATTCGTAACTTGTACTTTTCTTTTGACCCCACCCAGCGCAACTGGATGGTTGATCGCCCCAGCTATTTGCCGCCCGTAGGTTTGGGTGAAGTGATGCGCGCAGGCTCGGTAGGCCAGGTTGTGGAGTCGCGCCACAGCGACTTCAGCGTGGGTGACCTGGTGCAAACCACCGGCTGCTGGCAAGACTATGTGGTGTTGGCACCCGGCGAGGGCCCTATGGGCCTTAATGTGCTGCCCTCAGGCGTACCCCCGGAACTTATGCTTTCTGTGCTGGGCATTACCGGCATTACGGCTTACTTTGGGCTGCTCGATGTTGGCAAGCCCATAGCTGGAGACACGGTGTTGGTGTCGGGTGCTGCGGGTGCGACCGGATCGGTTGCTGCCCAAATTGCCCGTATTAAAGGCTGCCGAGTGGTGGGTATTGCGGGGGGTCCTGAGAAGTGTGCCTGGCTCACCGATAGCGCCAAGCTCGATGTGGCCATTGACTATAAGGCGGGTGATTTAGACGCTCAGATCGCCGCGGCCTGCCCTGATAAGTGGAACGTATTTTTTGACAACGTCGGCGGCAGCACCCTGCAAGCAGCACTGAACCATATTTCCCTCAATGCTCGAATCGCCATGTGCGGTGGCATTTCGGGTTACAACGATATTGAGCCCCAGCCCGGGCCCAATAACCTGATGAACCTGGTAACCAACCGCGGCCGCATGGAGGGGTTTATTATTCTCGATTACCTTCATCGTGCCGCAGAAGCCGTACAAGAGTTGATTGGCTGGGTGGGCTCAGGGGAAATCCAATATCAGGTTGACGTGCAGGAGGGGTTCGACAACATTCCTGCCACCTTGCAGCGGCTGTATACCGGCCAAAACAAAGGCAAGCAGCTACTTAAGATTGCCGACCCCGAGTAAGACTCAACTCAGCCGGCGCCCGTTTTACTCGGGCCCGGGGTGCGGTGTCGGGGCTTAGGGCTTAGGGCTTAGGGCTCAGGGCTCAGGGCTCAGGGCTCAGGGCTCAGGGCTCAGGGCTCAGGGCTCAGGGCTTAGAGCTTAGAGCTTAGAGCTTAGAGCTTAGAGCTTAGGTAACATTGGGCCTCGCCTAAAACAAACAAAGACAACGAAAGTGTCATGCCTTCGTATGGCCATCCAAGTGCTGCTCACCAAAAGCCTTCATAGCGCGCAGCATGGGTTTCAATGCTTTGCCTCGCTCGGTGGGTATGTATTCGAACCGGGGCGGTCGCTGTTGATAGGGCACTTTTTCCAGAAGCCCAAGCCCCACCAATTTGCGCAGCCGATCGCTTAATAAATTGGTGGGGATGCGCTCTCTACTGGCGCAGAAATCAGCAAAAGTTCGGCCCTTCAAAAACAGGGCGTCACGCATAATGAGCAAGGTCCAACGATCGCCCATGAGATCTAGCGACCTGGCAATAGGACAAGGCGATCGATGCTCAAGTGCGGTGGTTGGGGCGGCGGTAGTGTTTGTGGTGTCGCGCTTCATGGCGTGTTTTGGCCCTGTCGCAACGCACCCAGTTTTAAAGCGCTCACCATAATCATGCCGTAAGTAACCATGCCGAATCCTGCGGCGTAAAATACCCCCGCCAACCCCCAGTCGGTAACGTTGATAAGAATAAGGGCACCGCCCACAGCCAGAATCACCCTTAGCGTCAGGGACACAACGGGCCAGAACATGGCTCCTGCACCCTGACAGGCAAAATACAAAGATAGGCCCAAGCCCTGAAAAGCGAAGCACGGGCCGACAATTTGTATGTACTGCTTGGCCGCTGCCTGCACAATGGGGTCTTCGGTGAATGCAGGAATCCAGAGCTCGGGAAACACCGCCAAACTTAAGCCAATGACCCCAGCTAACAGCGCTGATCCCATACCGCCCACCCAACAAATGCGCTCGGCCCGTTTAATATCACCGGCACCGACGCTCATGCCCACCAGGGATGTCATTGAAGCGCCAATACCAAATACCAGCGGAATTAGAAGAAACTCAATGCGCGAGCCTATGCCGTAGCCGGCCAGCGCCTGTTCACCAAAGCGCCCAATAATTGCCGTTAGGCAAAGGATACTGGTGACCGTGAGCACCGGTGAAAGGGCAGCGGGCAGCGCCACCTTTAAAATTTCTTTGAAG
>CALKNZ010000055.1 GCA_938091995.1 uncultured Luminiphilus sp.
GAATGTTCTGGTTACTATTGCCTATACAGGAACGGCCACGGACGGATCCGATTACACCAGTGAACAATCAGTCACGATCCTCCAAGGTGATACCAATGCGACCTTCAGTTTGCAAACAACAGCTGATACCGAGTTGGACCCTGATGAGACCATTATTCTCTTGATCAGCACCAACAGTGATGGCGGTTTTGAAGCGCTTGAGGTTGATGAGAGCAATGACGAAGTCACTACGGTAATCACTGATGCTACCGGCGACGATGATGACGACGACGACGACGATGATGACGACGACGACGATGACGACGATGATGACGACGACGACGACGACGATGACGACGACGATGATGATGACGACGATGACGATGACGATGACGATGACGACGACGACGATGATGACGACGACGACGACGACGACGATGACGATGACGATGACGATGACGATGACGATGACGATGACGATGACGATGACGACGACGATGACGATGACGACGATGATGACGACGACGACGACGACGACGATGATGACGATGACGATGACGATGACGACGACGATGATGATGACGACGACGACGATGATGACGATGACGACGACGACGACGATGACGATCCCATTGCTCTTGATTTGGATGGTGACGGCGTTGAATACCTTTCAAAAGACGAGGGCGTCACATTCGTTGATCAGGCATCGGGCACCGTTGTAAGTACGGCTTGGGTTGGTCCGGATGATGGTCTACTAGTTATCGATGCCGATAATTCCGGGACGATCAATGAATCGAAGGAGTATGTCTTCACTGAGTGGAGTGATACCGCTGAGACAGATTTAGAGGCGGTAGGCGAAGTCTTCGACAGCAATCAGGACGGTGTCTTGGATGCACAAGATGATCAGTTTGATCAATTTGCCGTTTGGCAGGACGCTAACTCAGACGGTATTACCGACGAAGGAGAGCTCCAAACGCTATCTGAATTGGGTATCGATAGTATTGACCTCAACTATAGTGAAGAGAGTGAAGCCAGTACCGCTGCAGATGGCGACGTTACTATTCATGGTCAGGCTGAGGTGATCTTCTCGGATGGATCCTCCACGGTCGCTGAGGATGTGAGTTTTGCCGTTAGTGTCGAGGATGTATTCGGTGATGATGACGGTATTGAACTCCCTGACGATGAGGAAGACGTGTCGACGAAAGTCGAACCTGGAGCAACTGGAGTGGTGCCAGACTACGATGCGGCTATGCTGGAAGTTGATCTTATGATCTCTCAAAATCCGGATGATAAGCCTGATTTTCAGCCTGATTGACAGAGGGTTGGCCCAGGGGATGACGCCTTTGCGATTTTTCGGATTGGCGTTATTTCTCACAATGGTTTGAATTTTGGCATCCCGCTGGCCGGAGTTCTCCTCGGAAGCAGTTCGCTTGCGCGTGACCCGGGCCTTTTCGGTGGCATCAAAAACAAGCCAATAACTACGCTATTGCTGCTTCTGCGAGCCATTGCCACGACTTTTATACATGGGGACATCGGTCCGCTAGGGGCCTCTTTATGGTCCTAGGAAAAGGTTTTTTAAAAACAATCAACATTGTTTGTAATTGCCTCAGACTTGTGCGAAGCTTTTGCTAGGAAGTAGACTTCCGAGAAAAGAATAGTCCCCAGCTTTCGGCAGAGGGACGGCATAATAACATTGAGGAGATCCAGCCATGCGACTGAATAATCGCCATAATTTCCCCGTAAGTAGAAGATATACCTCGATGGCTGCAGCAATTGCCACGGCGAGTGTTTTTGGTGGGTTACCTCAGGTATCCCTTGGACAAGAATCGGTAAGCCTCATTGAAGAGGTCGTGGTAACGGCGAGAAAGCGCCAAGAATCGCTACAAGACGTTCCAGTGGCGGTGACTGCACTTACTCCATCGCAATTAGAGCGAGGGAGCATTCAACGGACTACAGATATTGACAAGATGGTTCCAAACGTTGAGCTGCATCAAACCTATATCGGTTCGGAGTCACTCAGTGCAACGATCCGCGGTATCGGTTTTGATGATATTGAAAAATCCTTAGAGCCCACTGTAGGCGTTGCGGTAGACGGAGTGTTCATGGCATCGAACTCGGGTGCCGTATTCGATATGTACGATGTCGAATCAGTAGAGGTATTACGCGGCCCTCAAGGTACTCTGTTTGGGCGAAATACTATTGGTGGAGTTATCAACGTAAAGCGTACAAAGCCCACAGGAAAATGGGGCGCTAAGCTCGAGGGAACTTTTGGCGACCAAGCCATGACAGATTTGAAGGCGGTCATTAACGCGCCGTTGGGTGAGAGAGGTGGTATTAAAGTCGCTCTCAAGAAAATTGAGTCTGAGTCACACGTTTTCAATACGACACTTAATGACCGGAGAGACTTCAGAGACTCCACGACAGCGTCAATAACAGTGCGTTATGACCTGACAGACAATACAACTTTCCAGTTAACTTACGACGACTATGACCATCAAACGATTGCTCCGGACAACCTCATGGTGGGCCCATTTCCAGAGCCGTTGACAGGCTACCTAGCGTCTCAAGCAGACGATTGGAAGACTTCACCTCAATTGAATCCACTTGAAGCGTATATGGAGGGTAATAACACTACGTTGAACATTACCCACGATTGGTCTGGCCATCAAATCAAGTACACCATGGGTATCATGGACTACGATGAGGAAGTGCATGAGTCTTCTTGGGGCTCCGCAACGGTTTTCTTTCCGGTCAATAGAGACCAAGAGTTCAAACAGACCTCACATGAACTTCAACTGAGCTCTGATTCCAGCGGCCCGCTGAATTACGTAGCTGGTCTGTACTACATGGAAGCCGACTCATTCATCACTTCAGGCCCCATTCAGCCCTTCACTGTAAATCACAACGCCGAGGCAATGGCTGTCTATGGTGAGATGACCTATGATTTCAATGAGCTTTGGTCATTGACGCTGGGCGCGCGCTACACCGACGAAGATAAGGAAATGAATTCCTTCTCATGGCCTCCTGTAGTCGGCGATGCTGATCGACTGGCTGGAAATACCGATCCAGGCGTACTGCTAAATAGCGGAAATCCAACGTTTTCTGATGATAACTTGAGCTACCGTGTAGTGCTTGCGCGTGATTTGTCTTTCGGCATGGCTTACGCCTCTTTCTCCACAGGTTTCCGAAGTGGTGGATTCTTCAACCGCGGCTCAGTGCCCTCTGAGCTTGAGCCTTATGACTCAGAAGAAGTGGCGAGTTTTGAGTTAGGTCTTCGAACCAATCCAACAGACAATACTCAGCTCAACTTGACGCTTTACAACGCTGAATACACTGACATGCAATTGCCTGTTATTACGCCAGCCAGTGTTCCCGAGTGTGGTAAAGGTGGTGCTGAGGAGGACGCAGCTGGCATTACCTGCTCCTTTATTCAGAATGCTGGTGAGGTTAGTCTAGCCGGTATTGAATTCGAGGGTATCTGGATGCCAACTTCGGCACTCAGTCTGCGTGCAGCCATAGGTACTCTGGACGGTGAATTTGATACCTACGACTATAATGGGGTTGATATTTCTGACAAGGCTAACCTGCTCTATGCTCCCGAGCTAACAGTGAGCCTTGGTGCAGATCACACATCAAACCTGTTTGGTGGCGAGTTAATCTTGTCAGCTAATTTCAGCTTCCAAGACGAAGTGTATACGCAAACTCCCTGGGCGCTTTATGATCCGGCGACATTCCCTAAGGTCACCATAGACTCTTGGGAATCATTGGATCTATCTGCAACGTACCTGATGGATACGTCATCCGGCACCTTTAAGATTATGGTTTACGGTACTGACGTACTTGAAGATGGAAACCGCGTACAGCGGCGGTACACCACAGGCTCTTTCACTTGGGCAGAGTTAGCGCCTCGTCAGCAGTTCGGCCTGACAGTGGGCTACGAGTTCTGAAAAAACGGTAATTGGAAAGCCACCTTCGGGTGGCTTTTTTTTTGTTTGAAATTTTAGCGGCCACTGTTCAAGAATTTTAGAAAGGAAAGGGGCTGCATTTGGACGGATGCCCGTGAAAGGCAAGGCTTTTATCTCATCACCTTTTCAGAGGGCTGAGCCTCCAAGCCAATATTGATTAGATAAACATCACTCTAAGGAATAGAGGCCGCTCTGACTGGCCTAGAGCTGGGAGAAGTGCAAAAAAGCAGAAATATTGTGCTGTATATAGTCGATTCGAACTTCTTGATCCCGACGATCACCGCCACCCCGCACAAAGGCGCCATCCCCTGTTTGAAAGATCAGTTGTCTCTTTAAGTTGGCTTCGACAGATTTGAGGGCAGTGTCTCGCAGAGGGCCTGTAGTGTTGTCGGGCGGGGACATACGGGTAAAGGCAAGCAAACCTTCGGTACGACATGCGATTGGTGTACTTCTGCCCCAATCAAGATATGTTGGATTATTTGTGATCTCGTTGGCAATTTGCACAGCGTGGGCATAGATGTGCGGTGATTGATCAAATTGCTGTAGTTGCTCCAGGGAATAGAGCATCCAGTGCGATTGCTCACGTACACCATAGCCTTGAGCGGCCAGGTCAGCCTCGACCTCGATAACAGTATCTAATAAAAGCGTATCACCGGTTACTTGATAGCAGGCTAACAGGGCGAGAAGAGCCTCTCCCACATAGTATTCAGATCTAAAGCTGGAGATCTTGCCTGATTTGAAATACCGCTTATGCACAAAGTCTCCATGGAACTTCCTTTGTTCTATAAGGAATCGGCAAAGTCGGTGGGAGGTATCGAGGAGAACATCATTTTTGTTGATCACATAAAGCTTTGCCAGCGCGAGCGCGGCAAGCGCATTGCCGCCCAACTTGATGGTGTTTTTTTCAAGGATGCACCAATTATTGTAATCGCGGTAAAAGCGAAGATGTTCGTTGAGTAGGTAGGTGATCGCTCTGTTTGCCGCGGTGAGAAGTTCCTCGTCTTGAGTCACCGAAAAAACATCTAACATTGACCAGATAGTTCCCGAATGCCTAAGCACGTTATAGCCCGAAAGCTTGTCGTTGCTTTTGGCGTCGTATCGATATTTAAACTGCCCCGAGTCTAAATTTAACGCTGCGAGTTTTTTGGCACCTGCCTGAGCGATGTTCAAGGCGTTGACTAGAGGAAGATTGGGCATTGCGTTGTGTGGTCCTCAAAGATATTCAGTTTCTGCTTGATATTACGGGTCTCAGGTTTTGCATATGGGCGTAAGTCTTATGTCACCTGAAGGGCTTCCAGCGCCCGTAACGGCCTTCTTCTTGGTGAGATCGAACGTCCCTAGGTTGTTTGGGTATCCTATTTTAGATCTGGAAACGCCTAATTATCGTTGATACTCACCCCTTGGCCGCAGGCGCCTGAAGCACCTAATTCGAAAACGGCATTCAGCTCATCTTCATTGCTGATGCCTTCAGCGATGCAAGATAGGCCGAGTGATTGCGCGATATTGATATACGTTCGCATCAAAGCGGCATTGCCCGAGTTGTTATTGATGTCTCGGCTAAAAAGGCTGTCCATTTTAATGTAGTCCATACCGAGGTCCCCTAGTTTGCCGATATCACTAATACGATAACCCATGTGCTCAATGCCCACTTTTACTCCGGCGGTATGGGCTATCGCCACCAAGCGCTTAAAGTTGTCTGCTTGCGCGAAGGCGGCCGCTTCGCCAATCTCAAGACTGAGTTTTGTAGCCTCATTGATGTGATTTTTCAAAAATACCTCGAGCCAAGTATTGAGGCGATCATCAAGCAGCGCAGCTGAGGTCAGATTGGCGCAGGTGTTTTGGTTGGTCTCGCGGATATTGTCTATCGCTAGGCGTGTAGCTACCTGATCTATCTCGTAACTTAGGTCTAGGCGATGCACCCAAGGCATAAACTCTCCGGCGCTGCGTAATTGCCCATCGACACTAATTCGCAGCATACCTTCGTTGTGAATGAGCTGGCCCTCGGGTGTGACGACTGGAAATGTCGCAATATGTAATTGTTTTTCTTTAATAGCAGTCAGTAATTGTGACTGCCACCAACTCGATTGCTCGCGAATCGGAAGAGGGTTTCCGCTAACAAGATTGGCGACTATAATTTCTGACTCTTCTTGTTCATCTGACACGACTAGCGCGCCGTCGAGGGCTGTCATTATCTGACCGGTGGTTTGGCCTGCCGTATAGCCCACGCACGACCCCGGTAGCTTAGTGTGCTCGGTCATGTCAAAGTTTGCCAATACCTCCCAAATTATTCTTTGAAGTGTTTCCGCGGTGCGTTTAGGTTCATTGATTCGGGGGGCCAGCAAGCAAAAATCAGAGCCGTTGAGTCGGCCTGCGATCCAGTCTGGATGAGTCGTATTAAGACGCTTAATTGAGTTGCCAATCTCGGTCAATACGGCATCCATAGTCTGACGGCCAAAATTTTGATTGAGTCGAGCTAGGTTAGTCAGTCGTATGAGTGCAACACTACCACTGGCATCAGCATCGTCTGATTCCAGCTTTGCCCCCAGACGCGCCATAAAGGGGCTGCGCAACAATAGCCCGGTGCCCGAGTCTGCTTCTGTTGCCTCTCGTTGACGAGAGAGCCGTTGGGATTCCTTTTCCAGCATTTCACGCACGCGTCGTGCGAGTTCATTCATAGCGCGGGTCACTTCAGCGAATTCATTCGTAGAGGGTTCTGAGGTGGTTATAAACCTACGCTCTCCGATGGCTTGTGCCTGAAGAACGACCCCTTTTAATGGTGATAAAATTCTCTGCAGTAAAATTGAACCCAAAAGGCCTGCAAGCGCCACAGAAGCCAACAGAGCCCAAAACATATTTTGAGCAGTTTTCCAGAGCTCGTCGTAGGCCAAATCATCGTGTCGTTGTACTTCCAGTGTGCCCTGCTGCGTCCATCCCGGTTGGAGCATTGCTTGGCCTGGGGAAGATTTTATGGGAAACCAGGCTTTAAGGATGGGTGGATAATTGCCGGTAGTGGCCGAGTTACTCCAATCAAAGATGGGTGGGGCCTGAGGGTCTGGGCTTAGAAGTCGTACCTTTTGATAAACACCCTGATTGGCCATAGCTGAAAGGTACGTCTCCAGCTCAATGCCGTCGAGGTTGAGTTTGTTAAGATGAAGAACGGTACCGTTAGCATCATTAAGGTTCTCAATGGCAAGCTGCTCTTCAAGATACTGGCTCGACCGCTCTCCCATAATGACGAAAGAGATGATAAAAATTCCAATAATCATCGGCCCAATAAAGGCTAAAGCTAGCTTCTTGTATAAAGACATAGTGGTCCGCTCCTAAAATCCTTTGGTAAAGCCTTCCTGGCGAATTTTTTCTACGACTTGTCCCCAGCGCGATAGCTTGGCTGTTGGCCGTTGATTGGTTGCCTGAACTCCCGTGCCTACCCACAGCTGTTCTCCATTAAAGCTGAAAACAGGCTGCAGGTCGCCTCGCTCGTTCGCTGGTCTAATGACGTGGTCCAAATTGTCGAGGATTAAGGGGATAGCGCTGGGAGTTTTGTACCATGCCAACACCATGTGAGCTTGGTTTAATCCGCCCCGTTTAGCTTTAACGTAAACCAGCCTCAGTGAGGAGGGTGGTACGCCCATCAGCGTTAAAGTGGCGTATTTGGCAATAGCATAGTCTTCACAATCACCTACACCTTTACCCATTGTTTCTAGCGGCGTGGACCAATAATCCTCAGTTTCCCACTGATAGACGACGTTCTGGTTGAAAAAATCATTAACTGCGACCAGTTTTTGCTCAACATTGGCCCCGGCATAGGTGCCGATCATCGACTCCCAGCGCAGCACTGTCTGGACGGCTAATGAGCCATATCGAGTGCTCGCTTGGGTTTCCAGGTTGGGAATTTGCATGCTCCACAAATTACCGGGTGCCAAGAGCAGCAGTTGAGTAAAAAGCAACGCCACAATCAGGGTAATTATGTGCACTTGCAATTTCCCGACATTAGTTCAAGCTTTGCCATGCGAATCAGGCACCTATGGGTTTACTCGAAAGTAAATTGTATGAAAGCCCTTGTAAAGTGGCGAGCGAGTGGTTTAAACCGAGCCATTTAAACACGCTCACTCGACGGGTTAGAGAGTAACAAGGCGATTGTACGGAAGCAGTCGTTGAAATGAGTCATCGCAATGAAAATCTAAGGGAAGGATTAGAGATGATCACTGATAAGAGAAGAGTTTGCTATCGACAAATTTCCACAATCATCGCTTTAGCGGCGGCTTGCTTACCGGGAGTTCCCTTAGCGCAGGAGAGAATTGAGACGTTTGGCGCTGCGGTATCGGCGGCACTAGAGTCAAACCCAGCGGTAGTTTCTGCTTATTATGATTTTGAAGCCGCTCGCGAGGGCCAGCGCTCAGCGGAAGGCGGTTTTTATCCCAGCGTCGACCTAGACGCCGATTACGCCTGGGAAGAACGTGAAACACCCCTTAACGATTTTGGTGATTACGAACGAGATTCGGTTCGTTTTAGCGTCACGCAACTATTATTCGATGGATTCCAAACTCGGGACCGTGCTCGGTCACTCGGTTATGAGAAGCTAGCGCGCTACTACGATGTCCACGGTGCAGCGCAGTCTATTGCGCTAGACGCCACCGTCGCCTATTCGAATACCGTGTTATACCAAGACTTAGTTAAATTTGCGGGCGAGAACTTTGACGTTCATAAAGCGGTTTATAGCAAAATTCAGGAGCGTGCAGCAGCGGGCCGCGATGAGGGTGTAAATCTTGATCAGGCCAAATCTCGCTTGGCTCTCGCCGAATCTAATCTGCTGACCGAACGCACCAATCTTTATGACACAGCTAGCGAGTTCCAGCGCATTGTAGGTGCCATACCGGGGGATGATCTCCCCATGCCGACCCTGCCAGATGGTGTTATGCCGGGGCTCCGTAATGATGCACTGACAGCCGCTTACGCTAAGTCTCCAGAAATTAATCGAACAATCGAAGAGGTGCGTGCAGCTAGGGAAGCTTTAAATGCAACGCGGGGGCCAATGTACCCACGTCTTGATCTAAGATACCGAAACGAGCAAGAGTCCAACATTGACGGTTTTCGGGGCGATTATGACCTGCAAGCCGTTGAATTGGTGTTCACCTACAACCTGTTTCGTGGCGGCAGTGATAGCGCTCGACGCAGAGAGTTTTCAAATCGTTATTATTCGGCAGTAGAGAGTCGCAAGCAGGCGTGCCTCAGTGTGCGCCGTGAGGTTACCATTGCTTTTAATAATGTGAGGGCTTTGAAAGAGCAGGTCAGGTATTTGTCAATTCAGTCGGAAGCTCAGGACAAAACACGCCTAGCATACAATGACCAATTCGATCTTAATCAGCGTTCATTACTCGATTTGCTTGATTCACAAAATGAATATTTTGATACCCAGCGAGCACTAGCGTCGGCCAAAATAAATTTGCTTCAGGCTCAAGCTCGGGTTTTAGCAGAAATCGGTATGTTGACTGATGCGCTAGATGCTCAGGGTTTTAATGCGGACAAGATTGAGGCTTTGAATCTTGATTTAGTGCGGCGAGACGATGAGCAACTTGCGGTATGCGACTCGGGAGTTGTTCCTGAAATGACCATTGTTCAGGATCTTTCTTGGGATGCCGAACCGATGGTCTTTGCCGCAGCTGAACCAATGCTTGAGCAAGAGGCCACTCCTGAGCCCGTTGTAGCCATGGTTGCAGCCACGGAGCCACAAGTTGCTGCTACCCCCGCGCCGATGAAGACTCTGGTTATTGCACCGGAGTCAGACACGCTATCTGACTACAATAGCTCTCAATATGCATTTGATGGAACAGGTGCTGATGGTGCTGAGTGGTTCATTAATATTGCCACCTACGCGGATATTGTGTGGGCAGAGCGCTGGAAATCATCACTGGCTAATGAGGGTTATCCTGCCGTCATCATACCGTTTGAGAAAGATGGCGTGACCCTACACCGTATTCGCGTTGTTGGATATGCTGATGAGGAGGACGCGCAGTCTGACGCCATCCTCATTGAAGATGCGTTTGAAACGGGTCCTTTGTGGGTGGGCTGCAGGGCTTAAGCCTAGGTGTTCGCTTGGTAATTCTGCGCTCTACTTCTAGTTTTCAGGTTGTTTGGGTCCCATAAAAGCCTCATTTAAACCGACGATATCAGCAGTGCTAGGTCTATTGTGACTTGGCGGGAGAATCTGACGCTACTTCGCCATTTAAAGAGGTGCAGAAACAAATTCTCGTTCCTCAAGAAATAATAACAGTGCGTCAATGTCTATGGGTTTACGCATCAGCGTAACGTCATTGTTATTAATATGCTTCAAGTCTTCATCGGCATCCAGATGGCCAGAAATCATTAGGTATTCAAACCTTCGGCCCGGCATGTCTTGCAGGGCTTGAATTAATTCAGCGCCATCGCGGCCGGGCATGCGCATGTCAGTTAATATCAGAGTAAGACTTGAATCTCCCTCAATGATGGTCAAAGCCTCGTCGACACTTAGCGCTGTTTGACATGGGTAATCAAAAGATGAGAGGAATTCGGATAATTCTTCAGCAATTACGCTCTCGTCATCTACGATTAATATCCCTGAATGCTGCATTTTTTGTCCTTCAATATTCAATTGAGTCCAAGCATAAAACGCAATATGCGAATCGGAAAGCGTTTGCTGGGGTAATCGGTGTACAATACTACCCGAGCCGCTGATTTGACAGTGTTGGAGTGGAATGCAGATTCGTATGAGAGCAACCGCCGTAAGGTCTCTGACCCTACTTGCGATACTTTGCTTCATTCTTGAAGCACTTGTTCTGTATCGAGTGTTCTCTCTCGGTGACCTTCAACAAAATGCGCTGCAACTCGAAGTTGATGCGCGACAGTTAGAGAGAGCTTTTAACCCTGCGGTCATTTTTGAAGATCGAAATGCGCCTGAGCCGCTAATACTCCTGTCGTCGAGACATGGCGCAGTTATAGATGCCTGCTGCGCTGTCGCTCTACAGCTTCTCAA
The DNA here is from genome assembly GCA_938091995.1 of uncultured Luminiphilus sp. Lineage (GTDB taxonomy): Bacteria > Pseudomonadota > Gammaproteobacteria > Pseudomonadales > Halieaceae > Luminiphilus. Next base: position 10,954 of record CALKNZ010000055.1, read on the forward strand.
TGATGCGCATAATAGCTCCGACTTCAGTGATTACTCTCGGGCTTACAGTGAGTTACTGTTAGGGCTAGATAGTTATTCTGCTGCTAGGCGAGACGAGATTTCGAGTTTGCTTCGCACGAATGCGTGGCTGCCCTACATTGCAGTATTTGTTCTTGTTGCTGTATTCATGATCGCTTGGCAAATCCTCCAAAATAACTTCCTGGGGCCAATTAATCGACTTCACCAATCTGTGCGAGAGGCAGATTTGCATGGAGGTTTTGACTATCGGAATCGGGCTACTGACCCTCAAGAAATAGGAGATCTCGGCGTCTCCTTCGCCAATCTGCTCTCACGACTTTCCAGTGAGCTAGCAGGACGTGAGCTCGCTCTGCGTGAGGCCAAGGCTATGTCGAGGCGGGAAGCAGACAGAGTTTCGGTCGAACTCAATGACTGGTATGAAGGCAGTCCAAATCCTATTTTTGTGACCGATAAGGCGGGCATTATTGTCACTTGGAACTCCAAGATCGCCGCGCTTACGAACCTGCCACAACTGGAGGCTATTGGGGCGAATTTTGAAGCCTTATGTTTAGGCGCCGGTCTTGAAAGAGAAGATTTTCATGGGCACGTTGAGAGAGTGTTGAAGGGGGTTTCTGTTGACGATATTCGCTTGTCTATTATTTGTCGGGGAGGCTCCCCTGTTGTCACCAGAGCAAACCTGAGGCCGCGTCGAGCATTTGGAGGAGAAATCGTTGGAATCAACTGTTTTGGACGCGAAATAGAAGGGGGGCTGCAACCAACAGTCTCGGAGGTTGAGGCTCAGCAATCCAGTTATTTCAGTCAGTTAGCCTCAAGTGCGGCACATCAGCTCAATCAGCCTTTGCAAAAAATGCGGTTATATCTCGCTAATGCGCAAAACCGTTTGCGCTTGCCAACACTTGATAAAGATATCCTGGTAGAAAAGCTCAGCGGCATAGATGCTGAGTTATCAACAGTATCAGAGATTATTGAGCATTTGAGAGAGTTTGGCCGACCTATTGAGGCTATGCCTGATGGATTTCAGATAGGTATGGTGATTGAGCGGTGTATGGATTTATCTCGAGGCAGCCTGGTGGAGCAAGGTATTGACGTTGTCATGGATTGCCAGCTATCCGATGAGATAGCTGATGGCCATCCCTTACAGATTGAAAAGCCACTAATTGCGCTTTTAAATAATGCTCGAGAAGCGCTGCTAGAAGGTGCGCCTACTCGTCCTCAAATTTCTGTCGTCGCCACCTGCACCGCAGCGGGCATGGCGAAAATCGTGGTGTCAGATAACGGTTGTGGTCTCGAAGAAGCGCTTCGTGACAGAGTTTTCGAGCCTTTTTTCTCCACACGTGCTGCAGGTAAAAACGTGGGCTTGGGGCTTTCTGTGGCACAGGCCGTCATCAATGATCTTGGTGGAAGGTTAAGTTTGAACAGTACTGATGACTGGACGGCCGCGACCATGATAGTGCCATTAAGGCAGTTGAGCGATGGCCAAAAGACTCGTTGAAACCGTTGAATGCTGGTCGTCGTCCCTATGGCTAGCCCATATCACTAGCGTTGATAGCGTGGGTGCTATACATGGCGCGGTCATGTCAGAAATAAATGGAAGCGTCATTAGAGCCAATATTAATCAGCCTGTGCTAGGTGATACAGAGCTTCAAAGTATACCCGTAGGTGGGCGAATCGCGCTAAACTCGCGGGCCTTGCAAAGTAAACTGCAAAATGCAACTGGGAGTTTTGCTGCGATGAATGAGATTTACCTGTGAAAGCACTAATTGTCGACGACGAGCCTGATATTCGTGAGGAACTCGGCGAGTTCGTGGAAAGTTTGGGTTTTTCCGTGGTTTTGGCCAGTAACGGTGAGGAGGCACTCAGTAAGTATTTTGGCGATCCGGAGATCGCGATCATTCTGAGTGACCTTATGATGCCAGGCCTGAACGGGCTAGAAATGTTAGACAACATCAATAGTGCTCCCGGAGCCCAGCAACGAGTGCGCCGCGTGATATTCATGACCGGAAACGGTAACACTCAGTCAGTCATTCGTGCGATGCATCTAGGAGCAAAAGAATTTCTTCTTAAACCTGTTGATCTCGATCAATTAGAGCGACACATAGCGAGCGCCAGGCGTGAGGTCGCAGCTGATCAGGCCCGCCAAACAGAAGAGATTTTGTTAAAGCAGCAGGTTTCTCTCAATAATGCCGAAATATCTGCGCTGAATCGCGACGTAGAGGGAGCCTATGCAGAGGCCTTAGCCTGTTTAGCCGCAGCCGCGGAGCACAAGGATCCCGAGACGGGACAACACATTATCCGTATTGGTGAATATGCCGCTGTACTCGCCGAGGCACTCGGGTGGGACAAAGAATGGATCGACATGATTCGATTGGCGGCACCACTGCATGATGTGGGGAAAGTGGGTATGCGAGATGCTGTGCTGCTGAAGGAGGGTCCCCTTGATGATGACGAATTGTGTCACATGCGGGAACACCCAGAGACCGGGTACCGAATCTTGTCGGGCTCGGCTTACCCAACCATGAAGATGGCGGCTCGTATAGCGCGTTGCCATCATGAACGCTGGGATGGCACGGGTTATCCGAGGGGGTTAAGGGGGTCCGAAATTCCTGTGGAAGCCTCGATTACGACTTTGGTCGATGTTTATGATGCGCTTCGTTCCAAGCGGCCTTATAAACCTGCGTTTGACCATGAGAAAGTAATGGACATTATTCTCAATGGAGATGGCCGCACTGATCCCAAGCATTTCCGACCCGACGTGCTTGCTGCTTTTGAGTCTGCTCAACACAACATGGCTAAGATTTTTGACCAGCTTAGTGATGAGACAGACTTATCATCTTCTGCGGATACATCTAAGCGCGAGGTTTTATAATGAAGACGTTGATTGTTGAGGACAGCTCCACACTCTGCGCAATATATGAAGCGTATTTAGATGATACCGGTTATGAGGTCCACAGCGTTGAAACTTTTACGGGCGCTCTCATGGCCCTGGAAAGCCTGAAACCTGATCTCATTTTACTCGACATTGAATTGCCCGATGGTAACGGTCTCGACCTGCTAGCAGAAACAGTGCTGATGAATCCTCAGCCTGCAGTTGTTGTGATGACAGGGCATGGCATCGAGTTTGCAGATCAGGCTATTGAGCGCGGTGCCGATGACTTTTTAGGTAAGCCCTTCGACGCCTCTCGACTACGAGTAACGCTAGCCAATGTGGCTCAGCGCTTGGAACTCACTCAAAAACTCAGCAAGTTGGGTAAGACCCGTGGGCGACTAGGTCCAATCATGGGCTCGTCTAGTGTTATGCAGGCAGTTTATACAACTATTGAGTCACTAGCTTCGAGTCGTGCTACGTCGTTGATTACAGGCGAGAGCGGCACGGGCAAGGAGTTGGCTGCGAGAGCGATACACGATTTGTCGGCGCGCGCCCCTAAGGAATTTATCGCAGTTAATTGTGCCGCAATGCCCAGTGATCTCATTGAGTCTGAACTGTTCGGAGAGGCTGCGGGTGTTCGAGGTAATATTCATGCCAGAGATGGACTGATAAAGCAGTCAGACGGAGGCACATTGTTTCTCGATGAGGTTTGCGACATGCCTTACGAGTTGCAGTCGGTACTCTTACGTTTCATTCAAAGCGGGTCATTTAAGCCTGTAGGTAGCGATACTGAGTTTGTTGCGGATGTTCGAATTTTAGCGGCGACCAATCGAGATCCTCTCTTTGAAATGCGCGAAGGGCGTCTCAGAGAAGATTTATTTTATCGTCTGCACGTTGTGCCCTTAAGAATACCACCACTTAGAGAGCGCGGAGATGATGTGCAACTTTTATCTGCGCACTATCTGGAGGTTTTCTCTGAGCAGGAAGGTCGAGAAACTTGTGATTTTTCTGAGGATGCGCGACGAGAGTTCCGACGTTATCCCTGGCCCGGCAACGTTAGACAGTTGGAAAATATAATCCACCGTTTGGTGCTTATGTCGCCAGAGCAGACAATTAGTTATGAGCAATTGCGAGTCGCCATTATGGACAGCGATATGGTCGACAGCACGTCCAGCTCCAACAGTGTCAGTGTTTCTGCGGCAGGTGAAGGGCGTTTGGGTGGGGTTGAGCCCTTGTGGATCACGGAAAAACGGGCCATTCAAACCGCCATCGACTACTGTGAGGGCAATGTGAACCGAGCTGCTGGTTTACTGGAGGTAGCCCCCTCTACCATTTATCGAAAAATTCAAAGCTGGAAATCCACCAGCCTTAGCTAGCTTCACTGGAGTCATGTTATGTACGGAGTTATTAATAAATCTCTAAGAGATATGGTGGTAGAGCAGTTTGGCGAAGGTAAATGGCAAGAGGTTTTGCTGAGATCTGGTGTGCCCGATGACAGCTTTTTGGCGATGCAGTCTTATGATGATGATGTGACCTACAGTCTCGCTCAGGCCTGCGCTGATGAGATGGAGATTGATCTCAGTGATGCTTTAAGAGCTTTCGGAGTGCACTGGGTTGAAAATACGGTCGCGAGACAATACGAGTCACTCCTTCGTGCTGCTGGCTCAGATATGTTGGAGTTTTTGAGTAACCTCAACAATCTCCATGATCGTATCAGCTCGACCTTCTTAAATTATCGACCCCCTAACTTCAAAGTCAAAGAAGGAGAGGGTAATCACGTGGAGATTCTGTATTTATCTGAACGATTAGGGCTAACGCCTTTCGTTGAAGGTCTTCTGCAGGGTTTGGCACAGCGATTTAATCAGTCTATGGAGATTTTGGAAATTGAGCCTCAGGTAGTCGATGAGGGAGAAAAAACCCTCTTTAAAGTACGCATGGGCTAAGGACTCATATTTTCTGTGATTAAGTCAGATCAATTTTGGGATGAGCTGCAAAACCTCTTTACATTAGTCGGTCAGATCGACCGTGAAGGGGTACTGGTGAGAGCTAGCCCGCTTTTGGCGCAAAAATGTCAGCTTGATTCTGCTGGGACAATCCAATTTTTTGAGCACTTTAAATTTAAGCGCCCGACGGCATTCAACGGATCCTTAAGCTCTGCTAGGGAATCAAAAGGTGAGCTTTTTTTGGGGTTCAGTGACGTGCTGGGTTTCGCCATCAGAGGACAGGTCATTGACTATACCGAGATGGGATTAGATGGCCTCTGTTTTGTTGGTGTCCCCTGGTTGTGGTGGATCGAAGGTAATACCGTCGATGGCACTCTGACAATGTCTGATTTTCCTGTCCATGATGTACAAATGGATCAGTTGTTTTTCATGAGCACACAACAGTCGATGGTGGAAGATTTACAAGCGCTAAATGCGCAGTTGAAATCAGCAAAGCAAGATGTGGAACGCGCTAATGAGGCGCGCCAAAAATATTTCCACCATGTCAGTCATGAAATGCGAACGCCCTTAAATGGTGTGATCAGTGCACTGAGTCTGATGAGTGATTTCAAGCTTGATGGCAAACTATTGGAATACTCACAACTGGCGTCAAAAAGCGCCGATCGCCTTTTAGAGGTGATTAATTTCACGCTGGAAACTGCCTCCCTAGAATCGCATATGAAAGAGGCAGAAATCAGTGCATTTTGCCTTGATGACTTGATTGAAGAATGCCTCATGCTGGCCCGTTCCCGGTCGTTAGAAAAGGGGTTAGAGCTGCGTCGTTCAGGAAAACGTGGCTTCTCCAAAAACTACATGGGTCGTCTGAAACTTTTGCGGCAGGTGCTGGGTAACCTGCTGTCGAATGCGGTTAAGTTTTCGCAGTCGGGAACCATCACCCTCGGGGCATCAAAAGTAGAAAGTAACTTACCTCAGGGAGATATCATCGAGTTCTCTGTTTCTGATCAGGGCCCTGGTATTCCTGCTGATGCTATAGACAAGTTATTTGAGCCCTTTACTACGGGCTTAAGCTTAGAGACTCAGCATTCACAGGGTACGGGCTTGGGGCTAAGCATTGTTGAGCGCTTTGTTGATGCTTTAGGTGGAACGATAAGCGTTGAATCTTCTGTCGGTGAGGGAACAATTTTTTGCTTTAACATTCCGCTTTCCTTCGCGCCTGAAAATGCCGTTTTGGAGTCAACAAGGGTTGCTGTTCGTGAAGATACCCCAAAATTTTCTGGAACTGTATTGTTGGTTGATGACCATAAAATTAATCTTCAACTGAATGGTAAGGTGCTGGAGTCTATGGGTTTTGACGTCGCAATCGCAGATTCCGGTGAAGCAGCGATTGCACATATTGAGTCAAAAGCTGAGGCTGTCGATCTTATCTTAATGGATCTCGACATGCCCGGCCTGAGTGGTTTTGATGCTACGCAGCGCATCCTTGAGATCTCAGGAATGGAAGACGTCCCCATTTTGGCGCTCACGGCTCACAACGGGGGAAGTGATCGCCGTCAAGCTGAGCAAGCAGGGATGCGAGAGATGCTGGGGAAGCCTATGCTCGTCGAGGACCTGCGCACGGCGTTGTTGGCGCATTTGCCCGCAACTTTGGTCGCCTCAAAAGCGTGCCTGGGAAGTGAGGCAACAGATAGCCTCAAGGGCGACAGAGTAGAAGATTGTGCATCATCGACTGATGCAGGGTCGATGGACGAAAAGGAAGGTCACAGTATGATTGAGAAAAGTCAGGCTCCCGCAGGCAGTGATGACAACAAGGCGCCAGAAGACGTGCACGTGTTCGATCGCAAGCCTATTGATCGCCTCGTTTTAGAGGTGGGTATCGTGGTGCTCGAGACGCTTGTTGACAAGTTCTTAGGAGAATCAACCGACCGTTGGGAGCGGTTGCGTAAGGCAATGGCCGATGAGGAAAGAAATATTATTATTCGCGAGGCGCACACTTTAGGAAGCGCATGTCTAACCTTTGGATTAGCTGCAGCGGGTCGCAGCTTTCGGCGGATCGAGGCTTCTGCGCTGGCAGATGGGATGTTGCCGACAGCGGAACAGTTATCTCCCATTTCCGAACAGCTGGGACTGGGTATCGGTGAGCTTCAAACTCTACTCTCTGAGCAGCGATTACAGTAATTGCAATCCCGGGCACTGTTTGCTGCTATCACCGCTAAGAAGTACCCGTTAAAACAGATCATCATAAAAACAAGATAGGGGTTCCTTATGGTTATGTTTTCTAGATTGTTAGTGGCGTTAATCGGGTTGCTGTTTCTCGTGGTGGGTGCTGGTTTATGGCTAAATACCGCAGATGCCGCTGCTCAAATGGGGTTGGTCGACTTGGCCGCGGCAGGCTTTGGGACCGTGAGAGCTGATATTGGAGGCTTTTTCATAGGCGGTGGCATTATTCAGATTATTGCGGCCATGCGTCGTGACTCTGGCTTGTTGTGGCCCGTTCAGTTGCTTGTGCTCCTGGCCTTGTTGGGTCGTACTTTGACCCTAGTCATTAACGGCCCTGTTGCGGCAGGAGTTCCTAGTATGGGATTTGAGCTTGCCATTTTGCTGCTGCTTGTCTGGTGCAAAAGCACTTGGAATAAGGAGGTGATCTGATCAGTGACTAATGCCGCAAAGCGGTGCTAATAACTGATCGGGTATCAGCCGGATCGATCACATTGTCTATCTCTAGAAAGCTGGCAGCTTCAGTCGCCTTCCCGCGCTCATAAAGTTCGGCGAGAAGTTCTTCAAAATAAGCATCTCTTTTGGGCCCTTCGGGCAGGTTGGCTAGTTCTTGCTTATACCCTAGACGAACTGCCCCCTCTAACCCCATTGGGCCAAACTCGCCTGTGGGCCAGCTGGCTGCATAGATGGGTATTTCAAAGGAGCCTCCGGTCATTGCCATCGCCCCAAGTCCGTAGCCGCGTCGAAGAAAAATGGACACGATGGGTTGGGTTAAAGTGGCGCCTGCGGTGAACATCTCAGACATATACCGCGGCGCGCCTACAGCCTCACTGTCTGGCCCAACCATAAAACCGGGGGTATCAACGAAAGAGACAACGGGTAGTTTCCAGCGCTCTGCAAGCCGATAGAGATCGGCAGCCTTGCTGGCGCCATCGGAGTCGATGGCGCCACCGAGGTGCCGGCAGTCGTTAGCTAAGACAGCGAAGGGAATGCCGTTAATACGAGCGAGGCCGGTGACGATGCTGCGACCATAATTGCTGCGTAGCGCAACGAATGACTGGCGATCAAATATCCTTTCCAGAATTTTTAGAGGGTCGTATGCCATTCTCCGATTTAATGGCAGTGCGTTGCGCAGAGACGCTTGGTCTTCGTAATCAAAGTGAGTCGTGGGCCCCTGAGAATAAGCTAATACTTGTTTGGCTAGGGCAGTGGCGCGAGCCTCATTTTCTACAATAATGTCAATGACGCCATTTTTGCTGTGTACGGTTGAAGGCCCTATGTCAGTCGGCTTAAAACTGCCCAAACCGCCCCCTTCAATCATTGCGGGCCCGGCCATGCCGATGTAGCTGCCTTGAGTGGCTATGCGTATGTCAGCTGCTCCAAAAAGCGCGGCGTTACCTGCAAAGCAGAATCCGTGATTAACGGCAATACGGGGTACTTTACCGGTTAAGGCGCACCATCGATGAAAAGTGGGAACATTGAGGCCGCCACCCGATATCAACACATCAGTATCACCGGGCCGACCACCGCCTCCCTCGGTGTACATAATAATCGGTAGCTGTTGTTGTCCGGCTACACCTAATAGACGGTCAATTTTTCGATGATGGAAATAACCCTGCGTACCGGCGAGGACCGTGTAATCATTTATGATCAGTGCTGTTTGCGCCGCGGTTGTCTGAAATTGAGATCCGTTGACAGGTCCTATGGCCGTTATCACACCATCAGCGGCTGTTTGTCGCTGCAGTTCTGCAAATTCTTTACGGCTGCGCTGTGCGGCGACAGCATACTGGCCAAATTCATTCACCGGTGATCCGTCGACTAAATCATTCAAATTTTCACGGGCTGTGCGCCCACCTCTATCGTGCCGCTTTTTAACGGCTTCCCCTCTAGCATTATCTAGGGTATTGAGGCGGCGTTTTTGAAACTCTTCAAGTGGGTCGTGCGCCATTAATCAGTCCTCTGTTGAATCTGCGACCTTACCGGCTGGTTGCTCTGGACTCCACCGATGTTTTTTCATGGAAACTCTAGAATTTCGCACGCTCACGCCCTCACTGATCAGCCGTTTTGTGGCGAGATCTGCTCGAGGGCAAGTTAAAATGCCTTGAGCATTCACAACGCGATGCCAAGGCACTTGGGTATGAGCTGGCAGCTTTGAGAGCACGGTGCCAACCCAGCGGGCTTTCCCTGGATAGCCGGCCATGTACGCTAAATCGCCGAAGGAGACGACCCGTCCTGAGGGTACCTTAGCCAGTACTGTGAGGACTTGTGCACTGCTCAATTTCAGATGTAGGTTGATAGTTTTACTCAAGGTTTCTCATTAGACGGTTAATCAATGCCTAGGCATGGCATTAGCCTTACCTTTCGCTGAATGCTACTCTAAGTTGCTCTGGTTTTATGGGCCGTGCACTAATTTTTTGGTGGGTAAAAAATTGCATAAGCTTTTAATCAGCTCATTCGCTGTTACCGGTTTATTCTGGATGGGATTTTCGTCTCCAGTGGTAGCTCAAGGAACATTTTTCCATTCTTTATTGGATGCAGTAGTCGATTCTCAAAACCGCCCAGAAGTATCAAATACCAAAGATTTGGAAGAGGCCTTTGGCTGCGGCTCGGCAGGGGCGAAACTCTCCGCAGACACTGCCCCCGGTAGCTATACCCTTTTTGAATCTGGGCCTGTCAGACCTATAGCGTTGTCTCCCGATGGTCAGCGACTCGCAGTGACTAACACTCCTGCTAACTGCGTCGAAATATACGGTATTGAAAACGATCAATTTAACCTGCAGGCCTCAGTAATGGTTGGCTTGGAGCCAGTTGCTGTCGCTTTTCAGAGTAATGAGGAGATTTGGGTAGTCAATCACCTCAGTGATTCCGTCAGTATTGTCACACTGACAGGAACGCCACACGTGGTTGAGACCCTGCAAGTGGGTGATGAGCCACGTGATATTGTTTTTGCAGGCTTAGATCAGCGCCGCGGATTTATTACGGCGGCCTATCGCGGACAAAATCATCCCGAGTTCTCTGAAGGTGCCCTGCTAACACCAGGATTAGGGCGGGCAGATGTCTGGGTTTTGGACGCTAGTGAACAATCAGAGACAGATCGATTAATCACCATCATAAATTTATTTTCTGATACGCCTAGAGCTTTGGCGGTGAGTGCCGATGGTAAAACCGTATATGCGGCAGCTTTTATGTCTGGGAATCAAACCACAACGCTGTCCGCAGAAACCGTTCTAGGTGCCAAACCCTTGCCCGTGGAAAACCATCAGGGCGAAGTTGAGCCGGAGACGGGTTTGATTGTGCAAAAGCGCAATAACCGGTGGGTTGATGAGCTAGAGAACGACTGGAGTGCTAGCGTTATGCTAGACCTGCCAGATAATGATGTATTTCTGATTGATGCCACAGCTGCCATACCTGAGGTGACGTCAAAGATAACTGGGGTTGGTACGACACTGTTTAATATGGCGGTTAATCCCATTTCAGGTGTCGTGTACGTTAGTGCTCTTGATGCACTAAATCACATTCGCTTTGAGGGGGCCGGTGAAGCGTCGACGACGGTAAGGGGCCGCATCGCTGAGAGTAGTATTTCTGTATTGGGTGTGGCGGGCTCGCCGTTAGTGAGGAACCATTTAAATCCCCACATTGACTTCGATGTACCTGAGAAGACGGTTTATGGTGCTGATCTGGTGGCGCGCAGTCTCTCGCAGCCTACTGCCCTAGAAGTAGATCCCTCAGGTACATCACTTTATGTCGCTGCTTTGGGATCAGGGAAGGTCGCACGTATTCCAGTAAGCCAGCTAGAGCAGGGCCAATACCTCCCCAATGCGGAAGAACATTTTGAGGTCCCTGGTGGTGGGCCCTCTGGATTAGCCCTATCCAAAGCCGGGGATAGGCTGTTTGTTTACAGTCGTTTCAGCAACTCGCTATCTTTATTAGATGCAACGGATGGTCACTTGCTGGCGAGCCTGAATTTGTTTTCTCCCGAACCGAATAAAGTTATAGCTGGCAGGAAATTTCTTTACGATGCCCGGGAAACGTCGGCCAACGGCACAAGTGCTTGCTCAAGCTGTCACATTTTCGGAGACATGGATCAGTTAGCTTGGGATCTTGGCGATCCTGACGCTGATCTTCAGTTGAATCGAAATAAGTACGTTTCCAACTCTCCGCGAACGACAATTTTGTTCCATCCAATGAAAGGGCCCATGACCACACAGACGCTTAGGGGTATAGCCGACAGTGGTCCCCAGCATTGGCGTGGTGATCGTATGGGGCGTAACCCAGCAACGGTCAACGGTGTAACGGAGTCTCTAGAGGCTGCTGCCTTCAAGGAGTTTAATCCGGCTTTCGTCGGCTTGTTAGGGCGCTCTGAAGAACTTGCGAGTGCCGATATGCAAGCGTTTACTGATTTTGCTTTGGCACTCACACCGCCGCCAAACCCAATTCGCCAGCTTGATAATAGTCTTAATGAGAGTCAGGCAAATGGTCTTAATATTTATTTTACAGTAGACAACATTACGGGCTTGGGCAGCTGTAACCATTGTCATACCCTAGCGCCCGAACTGAAAATGTTTGGTACAGGCGGGCTGATGACCTTTGAGGGCGCTGGAGTTGCCGAAAATTTCAAAGTGCCTCATTTTCGTAATGCCTACGCAAAAGTGGGTATGTTTGGTACCAGCGGTCGTTTAAATCAGAACGGACACGCCGGTGATCAAATTAAGGGGTTTGGTTATCTTCATGATGGCAGTACCGCTTCACTATCTGACTTCTTTGCCTCCCCAACTTTTGTTTTTCCCGAACCTCGTGATCAAACAGAAACGGATGTTATCAATTTTGTAATGGCAGCGGACAGTAACTTGGCGCCCGTAGTCGGTCAGCAGGTCACCCTAACAATGGGGAGTCCAGCAACAGATATTCAACGCCTGACGCTACTAGAAACCCAGGCTGCGGTGACAGAGCCCAGGGAAGAATGTGATCTGATGGCTCGGGGCATCATTGACGGAAAGCGTATTTCTGCCTTGATGAAGCCGAACGGAAACTACATAGACACTAATGACGTCGAATACTCGCCAGACATGCTGCTTGCTCAGGCGCGTGCAGTAGGTAACGCCGTAACCTATACCTGCTTACCACCGGGTAATGGCTCGAGGATAGCGTTAGATACCTTTTGAAAAGTTGCTAACGTTGTTTTGGAGGTGCTTGAGCAAAATATTCTTTACAGGTGTGAAGGCGGGTTTCTTATTCTTGGATATTTTTTAAGATAGTAAACTGTTGTTGATTGTTTTTTTAGTTTTCATTTGTCGGAAAGGCCTTCAACACTTCGCGGACTAAACTCCAGTGATCAAATGCCGCTCCGTTGTAGTTCAGTCCACGGCGGACAATGACCAGATCATGGGAAGGTATGACAACGACATACTGTCCGCGAATATTTCGCAAAAAATCCGTGAATTGAATAGACATGGGTGTTTCTTGGCCAAAAAATTTCAAGGGGATCAACGTCTAAATGCCTAAAAATCGGTATTATGAAAAAAAATAGAACGTCCGGGGAAAGTATGGAAAACGAAACATTAACTGCACAGTTAGCCCATTGGGATCAGGAGTGTCCCGATCAGGTGTGGCTCCGTGATCTGAGCGAAGCGGGTGAAACCACTTACTCTTGGCATGAGGCCCAAGATCAGGTGACCGCAGTGGCTTCCGCTTTGGAAGCTCGTTTTGGCTCTGGGCACAGTATGGCATTGCTCTCAAAAAATCGCGCTCACTGGATACTCGCTGATTTGGCCATTATTGCTTCTGGAAATGTTTCAGTGCCCTTGTTTACAACGCATCCAGCAGCGACTGCCCAATACATTCTTGAGTTCACCGATACAAAAGTCTTATTTTTGGGTGAAACCACTAACTGGGTCGCGGTGAAGGAAGTTATGGGCGAAGAGACTTTGGTGGTTACTTTGCCGGGTGTGAGCTGCGACATGGCGCATGTCACTTGGGATACCTTACTCCAAGAAGGTATGGGTAAGACGCCAAAATACGCGGCGACACCTTCTGATCTTGTTTCGCTGGTCTTTACATCGGGGACTACGGGTATGCCAAAAGGCGTGATTCAGACCCATGAATCAAACTTGATTCCTGTACGTCGTGGCGCTGAAGCATTCGCATCTCGAGAGGAATCTCGGTATTTTTCTTACCTCCCTTTATCGCATATCGCAGAGCGTCAAATCGTTGAGTACGGATCGATGGTCACTTGTGGTGAAATCTGGTTTAACGAGTCGATGGAGACTTTGTTGCGGGATCTGTCAGCCTGTAAACCCAATATATTTTTTGGCCCGCCTAGAGTTTGGGAGCAATTGCAGCAGGCGGTTCTCGGTAAATTGGGTGGACAAGAAGCTCTCGATACATTGCTGGAGCAAGACGCCGATGGGATGAGTGCTCTAATACTCGGAGGCCTTGGATTGACCGAGGTGGATTATTGTTTGACGGCCGCTGCACCTACCCCCCCGGCATTGATACATTGGTGGGATAAGTTGGGCCTAAAACTTTGTGAAGGCTTTGGCCAGACCGAAGCCATGTCGTTGATTGTTACCAAAGTGGAAGATCGGCGTATTGGTTCTATCGGCAAACCAATTTCTGGAGTTGAAGTGAGAATTAGTGATATTGGAGAGCTCCTAATTCGTGCAGAAGGCTGTACCCCAGGCTACTACCAGCAGCCAGAAAAAACGGCCGAGCTTTGGCAGCACGGTTGGTTACATACTGGTGATAAAGCCTATATTGATGATGATGGCTTTATATTTATTACCGGACGGGTAAAGGACTACTTTAAAACTATTCAAGGGAAGTTTGTGGCGCCACCGCCAATTGAAGGGTTGTTTGCCGATAATGCACATGCCGAGCAACAGTGCCTTCTGGGTCGTGGATTTTCGAAAACAGTCATGATTACGGTGCTGAGCGATACGGCAGCAGGTTTGGATCGTCATGTTGTTGAGGCTTCAATTTCGGAAACTGTGGCTTCAATTAACAACGAAATAGAGAAGCACGCGCGAATCGGCGCAGTGATTCTTTCTAAGAATCACTGGACTATTGAAAACGAGATTCTGACACCAACCTTAAAAATTCGTCGAGAACGCGTTGAGGCCGTATTTGCTGAAAAGGCAGAGCAGCTGGCTCGCCAGTCGGCTGAAAGGGGTGAAGTTCTGCTGCATTGGTTCGATGATATTTAGGTCGTACGTTCAAAAATTTCAAGCCTTAGCCGAACAGCAGTAGACAGCCAAATCACGTAAACAGCTATGAGCATCAGACGAATGGATATTAGAGCTTTTAGTTTTATTGTCTCTTTAATTCCTACGCTAATCGCTTGTGGGGGCGACCTCGGGCCTGCCCCTCTCGAGGCTATTGAAGGTAATCAGGGTAACTTACCGCCGACACAAAATACCCTTGCGATGAACCAAGCTGTGACTGCATCGCTGGATATTAATAATTCCAAGGATTTTGATGACGCGAGACGCGGCTTAGTGGCTCGAGTTGACGACCTCAAGATAAGCATGGCCGACGGCACCGTGATATGGAGCGTTAACGACTATGACTTTATCCAAGGCGATGCTCCGGGGACTGTGAACCCAAGCCTGTGGCGACAGGAGCGTCTAAACAATATCCACGGTTTGTTTGAAGTTACCCCCGGTGTTTATCAGTTAAGGGGTTTTGATCTTTCCAATATGAGTATTATTGAGGGGGCGCGTGGCTGGATCCTTGTCGACCCTTTAACAACAAGGGAAACAGCAGCTGCAGCACTGGCCTTTGCGCGTCAAGAACTGGGTTACAAGCCGGTGACGGCGGTCATTATTACGCACTCCCATATTGATCATTTCGGTGGTGTCCTCGCGGTGTTAGAGGAAAGTGGCGGCACGGAAGTCATCGCTCCTGAAGGATTTATGAGTGAGGCAACCAGCGAAAATGTTGTTGCCGGCACCACAATGAGTCGTCGTTCTATGTTTATGTACGGTAGTCAACTCGAGCGATCTGCCTTTGGACATATAGGGTCAGGACTAGGCAAAGGACCTGCGTTCGGTAGCCCCGGGATTACAACGCCAACCCGAGTGATTTCTCAAACCGGGGAAAAGGCGACGATTGATGGCGTTGACTTTATTTTTCAGAACGCTGCTGGTTCGGAGGCCCCTGCAGAGCTTACTTTTTATCTGCCAGAAAAAAAGGCTTTTTGTGGTGCTGAGGTTGTGTCACGCAATATGCATAATCTGTATACGTTGCGTGGTGCCCACGTTCGCGATGCGCGTAAATGGAGCTATTATATTAACGAGGCCATAGAGCTCTTTCCTGACATGGAGGTGTACTTTGGAAGCCATCATTGGCCGCTATGGGGTAACGAAGATATTGTCGACTTTCTAAAAAAGCAGCGCGATGGTTATCGCTACATTCATGATCAAACATTACGTCTTGCATCGCAGGGGCATACGCCGAGTGAAATCGCTGAGGCTCTAGAGCTTCCCTCCACGTTGCGAAATAGTTTTTCTAACCGAGGGTACTATGGAACCCTGAAGCATAATTCCCGAGCTGTATACCAGCGGTATTTTGGTTGGTACGACGGTAACCCTGCAAATCTAGATCCGTTGCCTGAAGTTGAATCCTCAAAGCGATACGTCGCGGCTATGGGTGGCAGCAGCGGTGTCATGACAAGGGCGAAGTCTGCCTTTGATCGTGCTGAGTATCGTTGGGTCGCTGAACTTCTTAATCATTTGATTTTTGCAGACCCCAATCATGTTGAGGCAAAGATGCTGTTGGCAAGGAGTTATGAGCAGCTGGGGTATCAAGCCGAGTCGGGCCCCTGGCGAGACGTGTATTTGACCGGTGCCTTAGAGCTTCGCAAAGGTGCGCCGTCAAAGGGCCTTGGCATTGCTAATGCAGCGGATTTAATCCGCAAAACTCCGATCAGTGAATTTATGCAGCTTATTGCGGTAATGCTTAATGGGGAAAAGGCGGACGGCGAATCTTATGTGTTTAATTTTACCTTCACTGATTTGGCTGAGACCTATGTTCTAAGCTTGGAAAATGCGGTGCTACATCAGCGAAGTGGCGAGCCTGCAGTGAATGCTGATGCGACGCTGCGTATTACCCATGCGTTGTTTGTTAGCATGCTCGTAGGAGAAGCCGGCATTCGAGAGACTTTATTTTCCGACGATATTGCTATTGAGGGATCGCGACTAGATTTATTGCAGTTTTTTGCCATGCTTGATCCACCTGATGATGTTTTTAATATCGTCACTCCCTAGGTGGGGCAGTGTTGCTGATTGACTGACCTCGCGTGGGTACGAGAGGGCAACACTGAGCATTAAGCCGCGTATAGATCTCAGTTGACGCCTATGTCGGTGCAATATTTTGAGTTAAAGATGTAGATTTTTTCTCCGAGGGTTACCGGCTTTCTGCTGAGGTCTCCTGGCACTCTCAAAGCATTATTGGGGATTTTTGGGCTTGGCTTTAACCTTTGTTTTTCGCTTTGTGGTTGTCTTGGGCTTTGCAGAGATACTGGCGGTCGAAGGGCGTTTGATACCTGCTTTTCGTTTAGTCTTTGGCTTCCTCGGAGTGAGGGGTCTGGGTTGTTTGGGTGAGCCTATTCCAGCTGCATCCTCAAGTTCAATCAAAGCCTCTTCCATGTAGTCAATGAAACGCTGTACTTGGGGTACTGACTTACGACAGGCAACAATGCCAAAGTCCACGTTTTGATCGTAAGTAATAAGCGTGATGTTCATGGCCATGCCATCGGTAACAATGGACAGCGGATAAGATCCATCCATACGAGCACCATTCCAATACATGGTTTCCCGAATGCCCGGCACATTTGAAATTGCCACATTATAGGGAGGCAGTCTCGCCATCAGACCCAAAGGCAAAAGTAGCAAAGTTGGCGCCTGTAGTACCGCGCTCACCAGCTCTATCTCTTTGGATGACATGCCTGCATAAAAGGCTTTGCCGGCACGGACTGACGCTATGATGGCTTGGATACGCCTAGTAGGATCAGCGACGTCAGTCGCTAAATTAGCACTAATGGCCGCGATAGCATTGCCCGATTCGAGGTCGCCCTCTTTACGTAATGAGACGGGGACCATGGATTTCAAAGGTTGCTCTGGAAGTTCGGCATGGGTTTTTAGGTATTGGCGCAGTGCTCCAGAACACATGGCGAGAACCGCATCGTTAAAGGTACCGTCAAAGGCTTTTCCGATGGCCTCAATGCGAGAAAATGGCCATGACTGAGCAACAAAACGCCGTGCACCGTGTATTGAATGATTGAGCGAACTAATGGGTACTTGCTGATGGGGCAGGCTCAGTGCACCACCTCGTCCTGCCCAGGTTCGGGAGAAGGCTGATAAAGCCCGCACTAGGTTAGTGCTACTGTCGAAGGTGGATTTGAGTACGTCAGCGACGTTACGCAGCTCCTCATCGGAATGAACGATCTGTTTTCCGCTACGCAATGCATCTTTATAGCGTTGCCAAGACTGCAGTGACAGCGGTGATTCTTCAAGGACATGGTTGGGGTCGGTAGAGAGCATGCTTCGAGAAATGTGGATTGATCTTGCGCCATCAACAGCCGCATGGTGGGTCTTGGTGTACACCGCAAACTGACGGTTCTGTAGGCCTTCTATGACATGCATTTCCCATAGAGGTCGGCTGCGCTCAAGGAGTGTGCCGTGTAGTCGTGACGTAAGGTTGAAGAGCTCGCGGTAACGACCGGGCTTGGGCAGTGCCGAATGGCGAACATGGTAATCCATATCCATAGCGGCATCGGGCTCCCAGTAGGCAGCCCCGGCGAGCCCAAGACGACCCAAGCGTAATCGGTCACCAAAAGGGGGGAGCAGCGCTTGGGCATTGCGGACATTGCCCGCCAAGGTATGTAAGAATTGTTGCTCATCAGCACCCTCGGGCAGGGTGTATAGGCCCAAGCTTGCCACGTGCATGGGCGTTTCACGATTTTCTGAGGTGAGAAACCCTTTATCGACAAGGCTGAGTTTTTTCATGAATTAAGTCCATGCCGTGTAGTTGTCTAAGTAAACTACGTTTATGGGTGAATGCCTGAATTTCATGGGGTATTTTAGCATTGCTACCCCATACAGGGCGTATCGAGTCGCTAGCTAACCGGAAAAATCACATCCACAGTCAGTTTTCTGGGCGTCAATGAGGTTGTAAATTTATGTCAGAGCGCTACCTAAAGGCCAATGGCCTCCGCTTCGCCTATGATGACTTTGGCAATGTCAACGACCCGGCGATTTTGCTCATTATGGGTATGGCCACCCAGATGACAGCATGGCCGCAGTCTTTTTGCCAGGGTCTCGCAGATCGTGGTTTTTATGTAGTTCGTTTTGACAACAGAGATGTTGGGCTGTCAGAAAGGCTGCCGTCTGCGCATATTCCCAGCACGTTCCGCATGATCCTGAAGGCCACTGTTAATCGACCACTTGAAGTGTCATACACATTAGAGGATATGGCGACAGATGCTATTGAACTCATGGGCGCGCTAAATCTTGACAAGGCTCATGTAGTCGGAGTTTCCATGGGCGGCATGATTGGTCAAATTCTGACGGCGACGCATCCCTCTCGGATACACACGTTGACATCTATCATGTCTTCTAGCGGCGCTCCCAATTTACCTCGCGCCGGTAAGCAGGTGACCCGCGCTCTGCTGAAGCGCTATTTGGGATTCGTAAAACCCAGCTTAGAAAGCACGATGAATTTTCAAAAGCTCATAGGCAGTCCTGGCTTTCCTCAAAGTGACGATGACCTCAAGGAAAAAGTGAAGGCGGCCTTTAACCGTAGCTATTATCCCCCCGGATTTGCCCGGCATATGGCTGCGATTATGGGCAGCGATAGTCGAGTTGACCTTCTAAAGACCATTACGGTTCCCAGTTTGGTGATCCATGGTCAAGATGATGTGCTCGTGCCATTAGCATGTGGTGTTGATACAGCGCAGAACATACCAGGCGCCCGATTAGAAATTATTGAGGGTATGGGGCACAACTTGCCTGAATCCCTAGTCCCCATATTGACCGATCTAGTCGCACATCATGCCCTAGGGTTGTCATCCCAATAAGCTCTGTGATCAAAGGATGCCAAGATGATATTTTGCCCCGCCGTAGTGTTCAGCCTAAGCGATTGAAGCGCATTGACGATGTGCAATAGGCACGGATTTTCCGCAGCATACTGCATCAATCCTCAATTCTCTGGGAACCCTGCTGGGCTTAAAAATTGTCGGCCAGCGGGTTACCCCAAGCCCACAGCTAATAGCGAATGTGGGCCTGAGGGATTAGCGGACTACTCGCTTTCGCTAGCTGAGGCGGTGGCAACAACCATCCAAGTGTCGCCGTGTTTCTGAATGACATGAAGACTGGCGTGGGGGTCTGAACCTGCAGCGGTATGCACCATGACCGCAATATCATCGTTGAGAAATTTAACCTGATAGCCACTGACAACGTATTCTTCACCGGCATTGGCGTTACCAGCGGCGTCTGCGACTAAATCGCTAAAATTCACTATTCCGGTTGGACCGATACCAATGACATCTTCTGACACGAAGCCTGCGGGCCCGCCAGCCATTCCCCATGCCTTGTCCATGGCGATTAAGTCTTCTGACACATCGGCCAATGAAAAAGTCGATGCTGCGGCAAAAATTGCTATTGGTATCATTTTTGAAAAGCGCATAAATTCTCCGAGAGTTTTAAAAGGATATAATTTTTGATCACAGATCCGTCGTTATTACTGCATAAAAATCGGGTGTTGGCCATATTTATTCCGTGAGCTTCACGGGTCACTTTTACTGTCATGGGTTGGCTGACGCGGGTTTTTATCCCTCTGGCGCTGACCATTTTTTATACGTCGCTTCGCTTGTTTTTTGTCGGCTATCGTTTTCTCCATGGACTGACCTATATGGCTTTCTCCTCGATGACGCGCCAACTCAACTTGACGCTCGCGCTCAGAATAGCGCTGCCTCTGATCTTCCGATTGGTTCTCGTAGCAGTGATGACAGCTAATACCTTTTTTATAATGTGGGTTGAGTTTGTCCTGTTCTGTAATGGGTCTGCGACAGGCATGACATTGGTCATATTGGCCCTTTTCCAGCTGATGGTTGACGGTGACACGATTGTCAAACACAAAACATTCACCGCGCCACTTGCTGTCAGCCTCTGGTACCTCTTCCAAATATTTGAGAATGCCCCCTTTAAGGTGGTAAACCTCACCAAAGCCCTGCTGCTTTAAATAGGCCGTAGATTTTTCGCAGCGTATTCCCCCTGTGCAGAACATGGCGACCTTTTTATGTTTTTCAGGGCTGAGCTCTTTGTTTACGTAGGCCGGAAGTTCTCGAAAAGATTGTGTTTCGGGATTGATGGCGTTTTCGAAAGAGCCAATCTCCACTTCGTAATTGTTTCGGGTATCGAGCACGAGTACCTCTGGATCGCTGATAAGAGCGTTCCAATCCCTAGGCTCAACATAGGTGCCAACAATATCGTTTGGATTGATGTCGTCAACGCCCATCGTAACGATTTCTTTTTTAAGTTTGACTTTGGTGCGGTAAAAGGGATTTTCTGTAACGTACGATTCCTTCGCCTGAAGGCCAGCGAATCGGGGGTCATTCTTTAGCCAGTTAATGACTGTATCAATACCCTTGCGAGATCCTGCAATCGTACCGTTAATACCCTCAGCTGCCAGTAAGACAGTTCCCCGTATGTCATTATTGATCATGACCTGGTGCAGGGGCGCTCGAAAAGTTTCAAAGTCGGGGAGGGTGGCAAATCGATAGAGTGCTGCAACCACAACGGTACGAGACAAGTCAGTCATAAAATTCCTCTTTGCAAACCAAAACGCAAAGTTGGCGCATAAATCGCCACTGAGTCTATCAAATTGTCTGCTGAGGGTCCCTTTAGCTTGCATAAAAAGCGACGTGACGCTGTTTGACGGATGGATGCCGCAGTTCAGTAGAAGAGAGACTGTGAAAGGTGGTGATGACGGTGTCATTCGCGGAGCCGAGGTCTGTTGTTACTGCTGGCCAAAATGCTGGGACACATTGGTCAAGCTGGATAGGATAAGATATAAAAGGGAGAGATTTGAGGGGCATATTTTGAAGATTGAAGCTGAAAGTGCGACAGACGGACGCCGGCTACGTAGCGAACGCAGTCGGCTAGCTATCATCGAGGCTGCGCTGTCGCTGCAGGATGACGGCGTTCTTCTGCCGACAGCGCAACAAATTTCTGATCGTGCGGGTGTTGGCATACGGTCGTTCTTTCGACATTTTGAAGATATGGAAAGCCTTTTTGCCTGTGGGGACGATCATATTCGTGATTCCTATGAGGCATTATTTCTGGGCGGTGATAGGAGCGGTAGCCTCGAGGAGCGCATTGACCGCGTTGCCATACGATACGCTGATGCGTACGAAAAACTGACTAACAAACATGAGGCAACTCGTGCCCAGCTGTGGCGTTATGAGATTTTGCGGAAGAACTACGCTCGCAACCAACGCGGGTTACGTAAGGACTTGGAAAAATGGCTGCCGGAACTAAAACAAACCCATCGACTTGATCGCGAAGCTATTCATGCGATTGCTTCCTTCGATATGTGGCACCGATTGCGATACCACCAAGGGCTCAGTAAACAAACGGCTATCAATGTTATAGTGAATCTGCTGACGTCCCAGCTTAGCCAATAAAGGTACGGGCATACGAGTGTTTACGGGCGGTGTTTTATAGCTTCCTACTGTGTCGTCTTTTGGGTCTGGGCCAACAAAGCATCAAAGCCTCGAGGCATAGCCATATAGAGCGCTATTCACTGAGTTTTCCTGCTGCCATTCTTTCTGTGTTTGGCGCTTGAGTAGGGCGCTGTGGCTATGTTTTGGCGTCAAATTTGTGATGCCGCAAGGTGGCCGTCGAGGCGATACTCGATTGTCTGAGCGGCGCTTAGTGCTTATTAAAAACAGGCTTGCGCTTTTCAAGAAAAGCCAACATGCCCTCTTGCTGATCCGCCGTACCAAAGGTGTTTAGAACGGCGGCTCTTTCAGCTTTCAGCAAGGCTTCTAGATTGCGGTCTTCACTCCCGACGACAACGTTCATGACGCCTTTTACTGCGGCAGCGGGCTGCGCGGCCAATTCATGAGCTAAATCAATGGCACGCTGTTTGAGTTCATTGAGAGGCCACACTTCGTGTACTAAGCCAATGCTAAGCGCTTCCGGGCCAGAGACCTTCTTGCCCCGCAGGATCATATCCAGAGCATGATCTCGGCCCACACACTTGCTCAGTCTAGCGCTGCCTCCCCAAGCTGGAACCGAGCCAAGGTCCATTTCGGGTAATCCTATTTGTGCGCCTTCCTCCGCGGCTAAGCGAAAGTGACATCCAAGGGGTAGCTCCAGTCCTGCGCCCAAACAGTAGCCAAATAGCGTGGCTATCCATGGTTTTCCCATATTTTCAATGGCCGCAGTCACGCGAAGGCGCTGATCAAAAAAGACGTTGGGGTCACCAGCCTGCTCAATCCCCACGGCCAACTGTTTTAGATTCATTCCAACAGAAAAATTATCTAAGCCCTCCGCCGTTATCACCACTGCACGCACCTTGTCGTTTCTTGCAAGTTCGTCCACCTGAGCTTCTAGCAGGTCGACAAAGTCCAGTGTCATACGGTTATAAGGCGCATCATTCACAGAGATAATGGCTACTGCGTCATCAAATGTTATTAGCAAGGGTTCTGTCACAAGGCTACCTCTTTCATCATTGGCCATCATCAGGCGCGTCAACACAATGGAATGTCTCGTTAGGTGCGGCTTTCGCGAAGCCGGTTTTACTCTAACGTCGCTTGATTCTATGTTGTATTTGAGTATTACACTTTAATATGACACAATCTATGTCATATTTTAAAAAAAACTCAATGTCTGTTTTGTTCGTCAGAGAGTAAAGGGTGAAGGGTAAATCTTTATGAGAAAATTGTTCACAGGCTTAATTGTTGCGGCACTTCTGATTGGTGTTTTTCTGCTTTCACTGCCGGCAATCCTACATAAGGGAGGGTTGCATCCTGAATACCTAGGACCAACCCTGACGCTGCCGGGCAAGCGGGCGTTGATTATCACGACTAGTCATGGCGTTTTGGCGGCGCCCGGAGAAACTGAAGGTGCGGCCACGGGTGTTTTTGGTTCGGAAATGACCCATCCCTACTACACCTTTTTAGACGGTGGTATGGCGGTAGATATCGCCAGTATCGAGGGCGGTGAGATTCCCATTGATCCCAGCAGTTTCTACTTCATGATCAAAACACCCGAAGACGAACGTTATCTCAATGACCCAATCGCGCAGGCCAAGGTGAAAAACTCCATTCCAATCGCTGATGTTGATGTAGAACAATACGATGTTGTGTTTATTTCAGGTGGTTGGGGCGCGGCCTATGACTTGGCTCAGTCACCTGAATTGGCAACGAAGGTGAGTGAAGGTTACTACAGTGCCAAGGCCCCCGTAATCGGCGGCGTTTGTCACGGTGTGCTGGGGTTGGTAAGTGCCCTCGACAGTGATGGTAATTTACTCATTGCTGGGCGCCGTATGACCGGCGTAACCGATAAGCAGATACAAGAACTTGATATTGAAGTGACACCCCGGCATCCGGAGACGGAACTGCGTAAGGCGGGTGCCATCTTTGAAAGCCAGTCGGCGTTTCGAGATTTCTTTGCCACTCATGTCACGGTAGATGATGAGCGGCGTTTCGTCACCGGGCAGAATCAGAATTCAGGCTTGGAAGCGGCGCACACTGTGATGCGGATTTTGAGTGAGCGTGACTAACGATGTGATCTACTTGGGGGCATGTTTAAATAATGCGCATCCATTTCTGACTATAGAGAACACGCAATGAATAAGATTTTAAGTGGTGTGGTACTGCTTACTGCCGTCATGTTTCTTGTGACCGGTTTACGCTGGCTAGTGGCTCCCGCCGGTATCGTCCCAATGTTTGGCTTAACCTTGGCTGAGGGTGTGGGATTAAGCTCTCAGATTGGCGATATGTCCGCTTTCTTTTTAACCTTGGCAAGCTGCATACTCATAGCGCTCATCAGTGGGCGTCGCTGCTGGTATTACCCCCCCATGATGTTGCTATCATTTACGGCAGTGGGCCGTGTGCTGGCGTGGCTATTTCACGATGCGACCTTGGCGCTGGATTTGATTGGTCCAGAGGTGGTTGTTTCTATTATTTTACTTGTGGCATCGCGCCGTCTTGCGGATAAGGCGTGAGTCTGTGAAAAGCTGGGGTGTTTCACATTGGAGCAGGCCCACGCGGTTATTGCTGTTCTTGACCGCGATGTCAGTGCAAGCCGATGAGGAAAGCCAGGCATCCGTCAATGCCTCATCTGTTGCAGCTGCGGCACCTAACATTGTGTTTATTCTCGCAGATGATCTTGGCTATACCGATATTGCGCCTTACGGCAGCGAGGTGAATACGCCGACGCTATCGAGCCTTGCAGACCAGGGGTTGCGATTTACCAATTACCATACTGCTGCGAACTGCGCCCCAGCCCGGGCCATGTTGCTAACCGGAATCGACAACCACCTTGCCGGCGTGCCCAATATTCCTGAAATGCTGGCGCCTGAGCAACGCAACTACCCACACTACCAAGGGGTTTTGGGTGACAACGTAGTGACTGTGGCAACTTTGCTGGAGGACGCCGGCTACCACACGTATATGGCGGGTAAATGGCATTTGGGTGCCTCACCGGATAAGCGTCCCAGCAGGCGGGGTTTTGAGCGCACGGTGGCGTTAATGGATTCGGGCGCGGATAACTGGGAGCAGCGGCCTTACCTGCCGATATACGATCAAGCTAATTGGTTTGCGGACGGTGAGCGGCTGAATTTGCCTGAAGATTTTTACTCATCACGCTACCTAATTGATAAAACTATCGAGTTTATCGATAGCAATATACAAGACGGCAGCCCTTTCTTTGCTTACGTGCCCTTTCAGGCAGTGCATATACCGGTGCAAGCACCGCAAGAATACATCGATAAATACATGGGTATGTACGACTCAGGTTGGAGTTCACTGCGTACTCAGCGGCGGCAGAGGGCAGTGGAGTTGGGCATCGTAGGGCCGGATACCGCGATGATAGACATGACGACCACAGATGACTGGAATGCGTTAGATGCGCAACGTAAGCGCTACGAAGCGAAGCGAATGGCGGTCTATGCTGGCATGATCGAGGCCATGGACTTTCATATCGGTCGCCTAGTGTCATATCTAAAGTCACAGGGGCAATATGAAAATACTATTTTTATTTTCACCTCGGATAACGGCAGCGAGGGTAGTGGTTATGCCAACCCTACGGCATTTCCCGCACGCCTTGGTCCGGGCCAGTTGGGTTATCACATAGACTACGACCGTCTTGGTTTGAAGGGCAGTTTCAACACCATTAGCCCCAGTTTCGCCAGTGCCTCAGCGAGCCCTTTAGCGTTTTATAAATTTTATACGGGAGAGGGTGGCATGCGTGTGCCGCTCATTATTGCTGGCAAACCCGTAAAGAAGGCCGGTGAACTGAGTGCTGCATTTGCCTGGGCAACTGACATTACTCCCACCATTCTTGCGTTGTCTGGCGTGGCTCAGCCTAGCGACCGGTACGCAGGGCGGCCGGTATTACCAATGACCGGTCGCGATCTGACAGCCATTTTAAGAGGGAAGGCTGATCACATTTATACCGAGGATGATGCGGTAGGTTACGAACTCACGGGTCATGGGGCTCTATTTCAAGGCGATTATAAAATCGTGGTCAATCAGCCGCCTCTAGGCGATGGGCAGTGGCGCCTGTTCAATATCGTTGAAGATCCGGGAGAGACGGTGGATCTAGCGAGCACCTTACCGATAATTTTTCAGCGCATGCTGTCGCGTTATCAGCTTTTTGAGCATGAAAATGGGGTGCTACCCTTGCCTGCAGGCTATTCACAAGTCAAACAGTTAGTGTCCAACACCCTGCAAGCACAGTATCGCGAGGGGTTATTAATATTCCTACTGTCCGTGCTGCTGTTGTTACCGTTTTATGTCGCCTATCGAATGAAAAAAGGAGGCGTTTAGATGGCAGGTCTGCACCGTCTGTATGCCCTTACTCACTCACTTTATTCGGGTCGGGCTCGCGCTTATCTTATTAAGCAGGGCATTGCTTTTCAGGAACTTTCTACAGGTCATGAAAGTTTTAAGGCTGAGGTGCTGCCCAAGGGCAGGCTCGCGACAATACCGACGCTGGTCACCCCCAGCGGAGACGTTATTCGTGACGGAGCGGCGATCATTGAGCACTTCGAATCGGCCAATGGCCGCCCCAGCCAGCCACAGGGGGCTTGTCAGCAGATTATCAGTGCTTTATTCGACGTGATTGGGCACGATGGGTTGTTGAGGCCGGCTATGCACTACCGCTGGAATTACCCAGCAGAAAATCTTCAATTTGTGCACCATCATTTTTTGTACGCTCAGCGGGATACACCAGAGCGCGCCGAAAAGACCGAGCATATGATGAACCGAATGCGTCAGGTCACAGAAGTATTTGGCGTTACCAAGCAATCTCAGCCGTTAGTAGAGACGCTTTATACAGAGTATCTCGATGTCCTCAATAGGCACTTTGAACACTACCCCTATCTTTTGGGTTGGAAGCCCTGCATCGGCGATTTCGGATTGCTTGCGCCCATGTATGCGCACCTGGGAAGAGATCCCTATCCGGCGTCATTGATGCAGAAGCGTGCCCCGCGGGTGTACCGTTGGGTTGAGCGCATGAATCGGGCAGACCAAGATGTGCCAGAGTTTTTTACGCCCGGCACTGACTTTTTGGAGAACGATGAGATACCCGAAACGCTAATGGCGGTTCTGCGGGCAGTGGCGGAAGACTTTGTGCCCGAGACTCGCGCTGCTGCTGAGAGAATCAATGACTGGCTGGGTCGACAGCAGCCCGAAGCAGGGGCAGCAGCAGTAGGTCGGCTTGGTAATCTTGTGGGTAGCGCTGAGTTCAGTGTGCGAGGCCAAACGATCACCGCTTTAGCCTCGCCTTACCGTTTTTACCTGTTGCAGCGAGTGCAGGCTATTTATGCTGGCCTGCCTTTAGCTGAGCAGGCATCGGTGAAGCAAATGCTGCAGGCATGCGGCATGGACGAAATGTTGTCAATCAAACTCGACCGATCAATAGGCCGAGCAGATAATCTTGAGGTGTGGTTGTAATACCCCCAAGCCAAACATAATAACCCTGTGTTTTTGGGTAGGTTTTTTTAGCTTATCTTTTCTTTTCCTGACTGAATTTTTATGACATATTAACTGCCATAATAATCGGCTCGGGGAATTTCCCGAAGGTTGCGCGGTCCTTAACGCCGTTGTTTAGCGCGACGGCAGGGTGGCAATCGAGTGAGAAGCTCCAAGGGCGTGACCATTAAAATGTTGTCGGGTAACTGATTTTCTTGTTGGTATTCGTTGCGTGAATCTATAGAGGTTTTGTTGGATTTAGGTGAACCACTACAGCAAGCGATATGACTGTGACTTGCCCTCGCAACTCAAGGGCCTTCGTTATCTCAAGTATGTGGAGAGAATGAAAAAGTATGATTGACTACGCTAAAGAGGACGGTCTCCACCTGATTACCATGGACGAGGAGTCCAGCACCATTTGCCCTGATTGGCAGCAGCGTATGCTGGAAATTTTGGGGGAGGTTGAAGATGATTGTGACCACGGTGCCTCGTTGGTGCTTACTGGCGCGGGCAAGTTTTTCTGCAATGGACTAAATCTTGAAAAGGT
Source organism: uncultured Luminiphilus sp. (assembly GCA_938091995.1). Lineage (GTDB taxonomy): Bacteria > Pseudomonadota > Gammaproteobacteria > Pseudomonadales > Halieaceae > Luminiphilus. The sequence goes on from CALKNZ010000055.1 coordinate 38,742, forward strand.
AATGACCCTGACTTCTGATGAAAGGAAGGTGTTTGGTCAGCGGATGGGAGAAGTTCACCAGCGGCTGCTGGTATTGCCGTGCCCTACTGTTGCGGCAATCAATGGTCATGCTTTTGCTGCGGGAGCATTCTTGGCGCTGTCCTGCGATTACCGCATTATGCGGCAAGACCGTGGATGGTTTTCAGTTTCCGAGGTTGACGTGGGCGTGCCTATTCCATCCGCTATGATGGGTATTTTACGGGCGAAACTGCCGGCTAATACTATTCGCGATGCAGTGTTGACAGGAAAGCGTTACACAGCAGCAGAGGCGATTTTGACGGGCATAGCAGATAGTGAGGCGCCGGCGGAAGAACTCTTGGCACAGGCCAAGGCGATGGCCAAGCAGTTGGGTACCAAGGAGCCGGGAATTTTTAAAACGCTCAAGACAACTTTGTTCGAGTCCATAGCCAATGCACTCGTGGCCACTTAGTCTGCGTGTGTTGGGGCCCGTGTTATGGAAACTGAAGGCTAAATGCCAAGGCTTTAGGGGTGCGCGGTTCTTATGAAAAAGAAACTGATTTTTGTGCTGCTAGGTGTCATTTTCTGTTTTTTGCTTTTTGTTTTCTGGCTTGGATATTTTTCGTCCAGGCCGCCGCTGACTACCGATCCGGCGACTTTGCAGGGAGACGGTAGCGTTCTCAATTACTGCGACTTGCCCGACCTTGATGGTAGCGGGCTACTGGCAGCCGACATACCCAAAGGCAATACCCCAAATTGTGGCTACACCCATTTTCCGTTACCCATTTTGGCTCAGTGTACCGAGCCACTACCTGACGGTGCCGATGATATTCGGGGTCTGTGGGTCGGAGTTCAGGGTGGCCATGTGGGGCATGTGGAAAGGGTGGAACAGTGCGGTAGCCGTGTTGTAGTGACTTCAAGCGGTGTTATCCACGACTACGGTCCCAACAGCACTGCGGGTCTCAACACTAACGATACCGAAGGTTCGGTGTTGTTTAGCATTGGTGATAACGATTACTGCGTGCGTTCCTCAGCCAGCATGATTTGGAATGACGGTGTTTTGGACTTTCATGCTTTTGGTTGGGGGCCAGTGGTGGTTAAGCGTTACCTTCATCAAGAGCCTTCGGGTGAGCAGTTAGTGTGGGAGTATGCCGACGGCAGCACTACGCATATGAATAGGCTCTGCACCCTGCCTGAGGAGAACAAAGTGCCCAAGCCCAGGGGCAAGAGGATGAAATTTTTCAGCAGCGCAAACTAGTTGAAGGGGACGAAACGGTGACGTTTTTTACGACACAGGTGCAGGCCCTACTGGGTCTCACTGGTTTAGGGAACATCCGAAAGTGGCGCGGAGCAGCTGATTCATGATGATTTCAATTTGGGTAATAGCCTTGATCGTTTATCTGGCATTTCGTCTTTGGTATGACGGGCTAAGGAAGCCGCTGACTCCGGATGAAATTTCCCATTTTTCAGAGGTCTTTCAAGAAAGCGCCGAAAACGGCTTGAGTACAGGAGAGGTTGCCACGCTTCGCAGGTTTATGGAGGAAGATGATGGCAAGGAGTTCATCATGGTTAACCTTGTTAAATTTAACCCCTCACCGGTGACTCACCCGGACACAGGGCAGGACATAAAGGCTTCTGCGCTGCTCACTGAATATACCCAGCCGTTTATGCGCAAGATATTACGCAGGGCAGGACATCCCGTCATAGCGGGGCAAGCCGTGGGTGGTTATTTGGATGCTTGGAACACGCCGGAAAATCCTGGGTGGCATATGGCTGGGCTTGTGCGTTATCGCTCGCGCCGGGATGTGATTC
>CALKNZ010000056.1 GCA_938091995.1 uncultured Luminiphilus sp.
TGCAGGGTTACGGGTGGCGCATTGGGGTCTTTGTTGGCCAGTGACACATTTTCTCCTGCCCCCGCTGCTGCCACACTCCAATCGTAGCCAGCGGCTTCAGTCTCATGAATGACCAGGGCACCTAAAGCGCCCCGGCGGGCAGCTTCTTCAAACTTATAGGCCCAGCGTCCGTAGTAGGTCATGCGTTTATTACCAAAGCGGCCAGCGACAGCTTCATCGGGCTGTGCGGCAAAATCTGGGTCGTTGACCAAGTAAATTGCCAGTTTTTCGGTTAAGTCGATATCACCATAGTCATCCCAGTCTTGCTCAGGAGCGTTAGCACCAAAGCCGACAAAGACTACGGGGACATCGGCGGCGGCAATTTTTGTCAGCGACGTGGCGGTGTCAATGGAAACCGATTTGCCCTGCTCGAGTGTTAAAACTGTTTCGGCGCCTGAAAAGGTCATGACCACTGGAGACTTTACGACTGAGCGCATCATGGGTACGGCCTGCGTCCAGCGTCCTTCAGGGCCCCCGGGTTCCAGCCCAAGTTCTTGCATTTGCGCAATAAGATAGGCGACGGTTTTTTCTTCGCCAGGGGTGCCGGGTGCTCGCCCCTCAAACTCATCAGAAGCCATAATCTTGACAATATGGGAGAGATTATCAGCACTAATTCTTGACGGGTTTTGGTGATGGTCGGCTGATGCATTCGAAGAAAAAAACAACATCAGCAGGGCGGTTGTCAGCATTTGGCGCATGGCGTGCTCCGGTGGCAAAAACGATCTCGGAAGCTTCACTATAGCAAGATCGCTGGTCTACAGACTCAGCTGAATCATCCCTGTTTGCTGGATTTTAGATTCAGATTGTCTGAGCTCTGTGGGGCAAAGAGCCTGCCTGCGTGCTCCTGTTTCTCATTAGGAGTTTGCGCGCTTTCTCAGCCAAACGAACTGTGCCATTAAGCCAACGACAAATAGCATCAAGAACGCAAGGTGAAACTGTCTTAGTAGGGGGTCTTCGAGGGTATCGATAAACGGATCACCAATGGGTAGTCGTCTGAGGAAATCGGTGATGGCTGGGATCATATGAAACAGCAGGGTGCTGGTGTAGCCCAGAGCCTGAAAATATTTTGACAGCGCGCCGAAGAGATGGGTTTTTTCCATGATCACGCCGCAGGCGAGGGCGGCCAGCGTCAAAACGGCAAGGATATGGGCAATGCCAAATCCACCTTGGTTATAAATACCTAAGGCGGTGCCGGCAACAACCAGCGTTAGCAGTGCGTATAACTTGCCAGACCGCTGCTCAGTAGAAATTATTCGATACTTGATGAGGGTGTAAAAACCACTCACTACGGCGCCAACGCCCAAAACAGTATGGAACCAGCCTAGCGGTATCATTTCTGGCATTGAAGTTTTCCTTATCGGTGGTTGTGGTTGACGCGCTTGGTCTAAAGCTTCAACTGATGAGGCGCAATATTACAGTGTTTAACGAGCTTTGGGTTTAGGTCGACTGACGGCGCCACTGTCGGTAGCGCTTGGTTTTTTGCTTGGTTTTTACCTGATCGGCTAGCAGCGACCAAAAGGGGCTAACGTCTTTTTTGGGTTTTTTCCCCCCGGCCACCCGATTGAGCTGCACTTTTGTGACGGCCATCACCGCGAGCGCAGCAAAGGTTTTATTTTTCCAATTCACCTCTGGCAGCGCAATATCGAATTCTCCAGCTCGCCACCTGTTTGGTAAGTCGGGTTGAAATGCCATACCTCTGGCAATGCCGAGCATGGCGACCGCAAACCCCGCGTCATTCTTTTCCAGCGCACTCTCGGCTACCGAGCGTCGCAAAATACCGCCGGTTACCATAATCGGCATTGTGGCGACGGTAGCCACCTCTCTCGCAAAGTCGACAAAATAGGCTTCTCGACGCAGCGTCGATTCCGACCTGCCTTCCTCTTTTTCGGCGACTCGTCCTTGCATGGCAGGGCTTTCATAGCTTCCTCCCGATAGCTCAACCAAATCAACGCCGAGCGTGTTTAAGGATTCTACGACGGCAATCGCATCGGTCAGACTGAAGCCGCCGGTTTGAAAGTCGGCGGAATTGAGTTTGACTGAAACGCAGAACTCAGGGGCAACTAGGGTACGAATCCGTTTGATAACCTCAATGAGAATCCGTGAGCGATTGGTGATATCCCCACCCCATTGGTCGGTTCTGCGATTGCTCAATGGCGAAAGAAATTGGCTGATCAGATAACCGTGTGCGGCGTGCACCTGCACGCCCGTGAAACCCGCGGCTTCGGCCTTTTGGCTGGTGAGGGCAAAACGTTCTATCAGTGTTTCAATTTCAGCCTCGGTCATGGCACGGGGCTGGGCGAACAGCTTGGATAAATTGCCCATATCGAGCGCCACATTAGAAGGGGAGAGGGCCGTTTCCCCCATGGCTTCATAGACCTGGCGCCCGGGGTGGTTGATTTGCATCCACAGCTGGCCCCCTTCGGGTTTCCCGGCGTCGACCCAGCGCTTAAAGGGTTCGATGTCAGTCTCTGCTTGCAGCACAACGCCTCCGGGGCCGGTCATAGCATCGGGGGCAACCATGACGTTGCCGGTTAGGATTAAGCCCACCCCACCCTCAGCCCAGCGACGATACAATGTAAATAAGCGGTCCCCGGGTATCTGGCCGGCATCGCAGAGATTTTCCTCCATGGCGGCCTTGCACAGGCGATTGGGAATAACCACGCCGTTGGGCAATTCAAGGGGCTCAAATAACAAAGAGGCTGGAGATGTCATGGAAATTTCCTCGGCAATACGGCAGACGACCCCTGCACTCGCTCAATATTCAGGGGCCAAAGTTGCCGTTGAGTTTGCGGCTCTATTGGCGTGACTGTTGATTTATGAGCGACAGTCAAAAGTGGTATATTTTGGATACCGGGTTTATACAAATAACCTGTAAAGTTCGCAAGACGTCACTTCAATGAGCCTCAGTTACCGGCAAGGAACCGTGATAAAGGAACTAATATGACGAAATCAGAGACCTGTCCCGAATTCGGTAGGATTAACGAAGTGCTGGCCAGAGTGGGTGACCGCTGGAGCGTCTTGTTGGTGATTTCTCTGGCGCGCCATGGGGTCTCACGCTTTAATGAGCTCAAGCATCGTTTGGGCATCTCCCAAAGAATGTTAAGTGTGACGCTCAAAGCTTTAGAGCGCGATGGTTTGGTGCTGCGTACTCACTATCCCGTGATTCCACCTAAAGTCGAATATGCCCTGAGTGAGATGGGGCTGTCATTCCACGCTGCTGTCGATGCGCTGGGCTACTGGGCGGTTGACAATCTTGAGGCCATTGATGCCGCGAGGGCGCAATACGATAGCGGTCGGACAGAGGAGCAAGCGGACTAGGGTAAAGCGATGTCTTTGCCAAGCGTATTTATTAAAAACCCTCAAAGGTGCCGTCATGGCCATTAAATCGAGTATCTACAAAGCGCGGTTAAACGTGACCGACATGGATCGGCATGTGTATCAGGAGTTCCCTCTGACTATCGCCTGCCATCCCTCTGAGACCGAGGCCCGAATGATGGTGAGGATTTTGGCCTTTGCAATGCATGCCCATGAGCGATTGGAGTTTGGTCGGGGCATCAGCACGGACAATGAGCCTGACCTGTGGCAAAAATCACTGACGGACGATATCGAGCTGTGGATTGATTTGGGTACGCCAGATGAAAGTCGCATTCGCAAAGCCAGTGGACGTGCACAGCGGGTGGTCTTGTACGTCTATGGTGATCGCTCAGTTCCTGTCTGGTGGTCAAAGCAAGAAGCCATGCTCAAGCGTTTTAGCCATCTCAGTGTTGTTCAGATATCGGATGCCTCCATGAATGCTTTGGTTGCTATGGCGGGTAGTGCCATGTCGCTGCAGGCTATGATCGAAGACGGACAGATGGTTTTTAGTTCTACAGAGCATGACGAGCTCGTACAGGTTGAGATGACAGTTCTGAAATCCTAGGCTAGTTTTCTGCGTGAGTAGCCTGTGGCAGGCCAGTAACTTTGGCGGGTTGATCTCGACCTATGAGGTGGTCACACCGGCTCTGTTCTGACCATAACCAAAGGACACAATGCGGCTCAGTGCCGAGAGACTTTGACCTGACTGATCGCGCAAATCATTAAAAAACCCTTGTGTCGCCCGCAGTGCACGCTGACTGGTTATGCCCGAATCAATCACACCATGATGACGCAAACAGCCTTCCACATCGGCGGTTAATAAAAAGGTATCGACGCCGAGGGTGCGCAGGGCGTACGGGCCGGTATTGCCTCCCAGGCGGCTGCCCTGTTTCTTGAGGTAAAGCCATAGACCAATAACGTCATCCTCGGGCCAGCCGGCCACGAATGCGCCAAAATTCATGGCCTCGCGACGCTCGGTATCAGCGATCATAGCGGCGTTCATGAGGATGGTCTTCACCTTGTTGTGGTTGCGGATGATCGCGGGATTGCTGGCCTTTCGCTCTAGCATATCGTCGGGCATCATCAACAATCGTTTAATGTCAAAGCCCCAGAACTCCTCTTCGAAGTGGTCCCACTTTTTGTCGACAACTCGCCACACAAACCCCGATTGAAACACCTTGCGCGTGAACTCGGCCAAATAGCGATCTGACCCCAAGTTTTTGAGCTGCTTTTTACTGGCGACCTTTGGCAGCATTGCCTCAACAGCTGCTTCGCCCCCTTTGCGCTCGCAGGCTCTTTCGAAAAGTTCTTGGTAGTTAGGGGCGCTCATAGTTGTAGTGTAATACTTAAGCCGTTCAGTTGAGGTAATTAAAGGACAGGTTGATGGGACGCAGTATTGAACAGAGCTAATAGAGCGTCATATGCAGCTCGCCTTGCGGCGTTTGGCCTGTGTACACACCATCCTGCACCAGAATACAAAAAGGTTAGCACTTTATGACGCAATTGAACGACATGGCTTTATAATCTTGTCGCCTCAGATGTGATTAACTTGTGGGCACGTTGCGACATAGGTTCTCCTGTTGCAACCTTGAATGACCTTCTGCAATGCATTGGAGATGATGAAACGTGAAATGGCAGAAACTCGGTGGACAGTTACCCCAAGCCTATAATCCACTGACTCGCATGATTGGCCGACTGACGCTGAGAACGATGGGGTGGCGTATTAATGGTGAGTTTCCCAACCGCCCCAAGTTTGTGGTTGCGCTAATGCCCCATAGCTCAAATATGGATTTTATTCTGACGATTGCCGTGCTTTGGTCTTTGGGCTTGAAGTCCAGTTTTATGATGAAGCACACCCTGTTTTGGTTCCCGCTAGGTCCCATACTGAAAGGTTTGGGCGGTATCCCCGTCGATCGACGAAGTGCTCAGGGTCTGGTCGAGCAAATGAGTGCTGAGTTCAGTCGTCGATCGCGTTTGGTGCTGGGTGTAACGCCACAAGGGACGCGAGGGGGTTCAGGAGAGTTTAAACAGGGGTTTGCCAGAATTGCTTCCGCAGCCGGTGTACCCGTTCTTCCCGCAATTTTGCACTATAAAAAGCGAACGGTGCAGCTGGCGGCTCTGGTTGAGGAGTTTAATGATGTACCTAAACTCATCGAAACTATGAAAACGATGTCGCTGAAGGGTTCGGCACGTCATCAGCGCGCCTAAATGTCCCCAAACCTGCCTGGGGTAAAGTCTAAGCAGTGATCCTCTTCTTTGCTTAGGCGTCGCCTCAGGGTGGGGCGAGGCGTCTCCCCGGGCTGGTCTCGAAGGTTTAGTAATGCGGTGCTGTAAGGCATAGACCTGTGGGCCAGCGCAGGCAAGACACACTCCTGCAGGCGTTTGTCCTGCGTGCGAAAGCCCTGAATACCATAGTCCCGAATGCGACAGTGCCAAATGTGAAAGCTCAGTCAATTACTCGTCAAAAGCTGAGGTGGGTGAGGGAAAATTGCTTGTGCGCCCGGCGCTAGAAATAATGCATACTCAGATTTACATTGTTGGTGACACGGCCTTCAACTTCTCGTCTCTCAAGAAACAAGCTGAATATGGATATAGATCGAAAAACCGAAATTTTGCGCAGGGCAATCGAGCTTATTGTCAATGAGGGTTATGGCAGTCTGAGTATGCGTGGTTTGGCACGTGCCAGCGGCATGAAGTTAGGAGCCCTCCAGTACCATTTTCGTACCTGGGATGCGCTATTAGTTGCATTGGTCGACTACATCGACGCTGAGATAACAGTCGCCTTTGAAGCTCACGTCGGATCCACTTCTGACGCCACGGTGAAAGACACCTTATCGTTTTTTTTGGATAATTCAGATACCTTTTTTAGCGATATGCTTTGGGTGCAGTTGTGGGCTATGGAGCAGGTAGAGCCGCTGATTTCTGATTTGATAGAAGAAGTCTATGCCAAGTATGTGGATTATTTGGAGGCAAAAATAACCGCAAGTGGCGCGATAAACCCTCACGAAGAAGCTCTGATGCTTATGAGTATGGTGGAAGGCGAGTCGCTTTTTATGGGTGAGGGTCGGCGTTGGGAAAAAGATCGATTGGCGGTGCAACAAACGATATTAAGTTTTGTAGAGGAGCGCTACGATCGGCCTAAATAGGGCCCTGTGGAACCCGAGACTGCACTGCACCCACGCGCCACATTACTTCACCTGTCGATCAATAAGACACTGACAAGCGCATCACCGAAATGTAGTGATTAACGCCTCCATGAGCTCAGCCGTAGCACCCCAACCGTGGGATGCCCCGTCGCCGTCGGCTCGGGGCCAGGTCGAATATAGGGCTATGACCATATTGGCCTCTGGCACCACCCGCACAAACTGGCCGTGAATGCCGTAGCCACTGACGTCTCCGCCTGAATTCCCCTCGCCCCACCAAAATGAACGGTAAGACGGCGTGTAGCCTTTTGGCGCAGGGTAGGGCCAGTTGGGATCACCTTGCTGTTCCAATATGTCTTCAATAAATGGGGTAGGAATGATGTCCTTGCCCAGTGCCTTACCGTCGTTTAAGACCAGCAAGCCCAAACGTGCAAGGTCACGCAGGGTGGAGCTCATACCATGGTCGGCCAAAACAAAGCCGCCTTTGTCCACAGTGATGTTGGCGTCGAATTCAGCTCCCATCGGTTGCCAGACATGCT
>CALKNZ010000057.1 GCA_938091995.1 uncultured Luminiphilus sp.
GCGGCAGCCAAAAAAGTAGCGGCCAAAGCGCCTGCGAAAAAAGCGGCAGCCAAAAAAGTAGCGGCTAAAGCGCCTGCGAAAAAAGCGGCAGCCAAAAAAGTAGCGGCTAAAGCGCCTGCGAAAAAAGCGGCAGCCAAAAAAGTAGCGGCCAAAGCGCCTGCGAAAAAAGCGGCAGCCAAAAAAGTAGCGGCTAAAGCGCCTGCGAAAAAAGCGGCAGCCAAAAAAGTAGCGGCTAAAGCGCCTGTAAAAAAAGCAGCGGCTTCCAAGTCGGCAACCGCGAAAACAGCAGGGGCCAAATCGGCTGCAACTAAGACAAAAGCCGCCAAGGCTAAGACTGCAAGCGCTAAGACGTCGAAAGCAACAGCCAATACGCCAGCTAAAAAGCCCTCAAGTCGAACCAAGGCCAACTCGAAAAAGGTCGCTAGGGCTGTAGGTAATGTGCAACGTTTTGATGATTTCAAGCCCTCCAAGCCCTCTCGCAGCGACTCTTATATGGATGAGAAGCAGCTAGAGCACTTCCGAGGCCTTTTGCTGCAATGGCGCGCTGAACTCGTTGACGAGGTCACACGCACGGTATCGCACATGAAAGACGAGGCTTCGAATTTTCCGGACCCTGCGGACAGAGCTACTCAGGAAGAAGAATTTAGTCTTGAGCTGCGAACGCGGGACAGAGAGCGCAAGCTGATCAAAAAGATTGATGGCACCTTAGAGCGCATTACCATCGACGATTACGGATATTGTGATGCCTGTGGTATTGAAATCGGGGTGAAGCGGCTGGAAGCTCGCCCAACCGCGACTCTTTGCATCGATTGTAAAACGCTCTCGGAGATAAAAGAGCGCCAGGAACTGGGTTAATCTGGACGGCCCCTGAGGTTCCCAATGGGGCCCAATGATTGATTCCTAAGAGTTGGATAACAGCCACACCATTTTCGGACGCTTTGCGCCCTCTCCCACGGGCCCCTTGCACGCGGGGTCATTATTTGCAGCCGTCGGTAGCCTGCTTCATGTTCGTGCCCAAGGAGGCCTCTGGCGCCTAAGGATTGATGACATTGATCCCCCCAGAGCCGCAGAGGGCTCTGTCGCCGCTATTGAAGCAACGCTTAAAGCCCATGGATTGCGGTTTGATGGCAACATTCAATATCAAAGCCATCATATAGACAGGTACGAAAAAGCCCTGCAAACCCTTGAAGACCAAGGTGATCTTTTTCACTGCGCCTGTACACGTCCAATGTTGAGCCCCAATGGCAGCTGTCAAAACGGCTGTGCCAGTAAAAGCCACGCTAAAAGAGCGCTCACCAGTCTGAGGGTTAGGGTACCTCCGGAAACAGTCATCGAACTAAACGACGCGTTTTTGGGTCCCCAAAACTGGAATCTAGGAGAACAACTCACTGATTTTGTAGTCCGTCGTAGTGATGGTTTATACGCTTACCAGCTCGCCGCGGGGATAGATGACGCCGCCCCTCTCACCACGCAGGTAATCCGCGGAAGCGACCTCCTTGATTCGACTCCACGTCAGATATATTTGCAGCAACGGTTAAAACTCCAATCCCCGGAGTATGGGCATTTGCCGATCCTGAAGGATCAACACGGCTTTAAACTGAGTAAACAACAAGGCGCGCCCGCCGTAGACGATCACTTTCCCGTTCGTAACCTGAGAGCCACACTACAAGCTTTGGGGCAGCCCTGCCCCCCCTCTAGATTGAATGACCCTGAGTCTCTGCTCGATTGGAGCGTATCTCAATGGGATCCTTTGCGGGTACCAAGGTAACAAATAATCCCATTTTGTTACCTGGTTACTTAAAGTAATGTTACCGTTACCAGCTGTTCTTTGCCCTTTCCCGCAACGGATTAAGATTGCATGCCACTCATACTATTAGTTGATGACGAGCCCTCTCAACGACAAGCCCTACGAAGGGTTTTAGAAGCGAGGGACTACAAAGTTGCCGAAGCCTCGGGGGTGCAGGAAGCAGAGACTCATTACAACCTTGCGGAGTTTGACCTTATCGTGACCGAGCTAAAGCTCGCCGGTGCCAGCGGCGCAGAGCTCATTCGGTCAGCAAGCCCTGTGCCGGTCATTGTTATGACCAACTACGCCAGCTTGCGCTCAGCGGTTGACTCGATGAAGGCAGGCGCTGTCGACTATTTAGCTAAACCCTGCTCAGATGAGGATTTACTCAATGTAGTCACAGCGGCGCTCCCCCGCCAAGGCCGTGCCGATGACAGCAACAAACAACCCATGGAACTCACCCGCCAATTCTTTCAGGGTCAATGCCCGACATTACAAAAACTTGACGAGCAGATACAAAAGGTCGCGAGAACGGATTCAACGGTACTCATACAAGGTGAAACCGGCACAGGAAAAGAGTTAACGGCTAGGCGTGTACACACCTTAAGTCGACGAAATGGTCGCCCACTGGTGACACTTAACTGTGCTGCCATTCCAGAATCTCTGATTGAATCGGAACTCTTTGGCTACGAGAAAGGCGCTTTCACAGGCGCTACCAGTAATCGCATGGGCCTAATAGAGGCCGCTAATGGCGGCACACTTTTCCTCGATGAAATTGGAGAGCTTCCCCAGTCTGCTCAGGCCAGACTCCTACGCTTTATTCAAGAAGGTGAAATCCGGCAAATCGGTGCTGTCAGCAGCAAAACCGTGGATGTCCGACTTATTTGCGCAACTCATCGAGATTTATCGACCCTCGCTAGCCGAAATGAATTTCGACGGGACTTATTCTATCGAATCAACGTTCTAAGCTTAACAATCCCTCCGCTAAGACAACGAACGAAAGATATTGTTGCGATGGCCCAGTGGTTTGCTGAAGCGCTTGCAGTAAAGCTGGACATTCAGCATCGCCCTTTGAGCACAAATGCTATTACCGCAGTAACTCAAAACCCTTGGCCTGGAAATGTTCGAGAACTGGAGCACGCCATAGAACGGGGCTTGGTAATGGCGGAAGGTGACTACATAGAGGTGCATGATATGGGCCTGACGACTCCAGGAAACAGCCACGAGCCGCCCCTGTCGATTATCAGCGGTGGAACGCCCGAAATTGATACTGATGACGCGGCTGCAGCTGACGAGGAGTTGTCCTTGGAAGACTACTTTATGCGCTTTGTCCTTGAACATCAGGACTCCATGAGTGAAACACAGTTGGCGCAAAAGCTGGGCGTGAGTCGAAAATGTCTGTGGGAACGGCGACAGCGCTTTGGACTACCGCGCAGTCAGCAGGTTAAACGCGGCCACCGTTAAACCTGTGGTGCTCATAAACACACTCAGTAACACCCAAGGGAATAAAAGTAACACTTTAGTCGATTTCGCCCAGCTAAAATTAGACCAAAAATCATTAAGTCACTGTTTTTTATTTGGTTTTATCTCTTGGCACATGTCCTGCTGTTGCAACGGTAGAGCCCAAATAATAATAAGCGGCCCAAAAGCAATAATAAAAGCAAGAACGGACCTGGGTGGGGAAGAATACTTCCCCATGTTTCTTTATGTCCGCCTGAATACCAACCTCCCCCTGAGCGCCTGTGGATAGTACACTACCGCCCAACACGCCCAGAGGACATTCAGTGTCGCTAATCCCCAAGGCTATGCACAATGTGAATCGCAAACACGTCAGCCCCGCCGCTATACGTGTGGTGGAGAGACTACGTGCTGCAAATTATGAAGGCTATGTTGTTGGTGGTGCCGTCAGAGATCTTATTCTAGGAGCAAAGCCCAAAGACTTTGATGTTGCGACGAATGCCACCCCGGAAGAGATAAAAAGCCTATTCAGAAGCGCGCGCATTATTGGACGCCGCTTTCAAATCGTGCATGTCAGGGACGGCCGTGAAATCATAGAGGTCACAACCTATCGAGGCCCTCACCAGAGCGAAAGCTCTGTCAAAAGTGCAAGCAAACAATCAGACAAAGGCTTGTTGCTGCGCGACAACGTTTATGGCTCTTTGGCAGAGGATGCAGCCCGACGTGATCTCACCATCAACGCGATGTACTACGACCCCATCGATGAATCCGTACTGGACGAAATGGGCGGTAACCAAGACATTGAGGCTAGACTGGTTCGCATATTAGGGGACCCTCAAACGCGCTACCGAGAAGATCCCGTGCGAATGCTGAGAGTGATTCGTTTCGCCGCAAGATTACAATTTGACATAGAGTCAGAGACCGAAGCAGCAATAGGTGTATGCGGGCCATTGCTGGGAGAAATACCCCCTGCGCGACTTTTTGATGAATTTCTAAAATTATTCATGGCTGGGCACGGGCGACCCACGCTGCTGCTGCTACTGCGTTACCAGCTGTTGGACAGCTTGTGCCCTGACGCAGCCTTCCTAATAGAAAAAGAACCCCGTTTCAAACAGCTAGTCACCCAAGCCATGGGGAATACTGATCAGCGTGTGAAAGACGGGCGCCACGTGACGCCGGCTTTTTTACTGGCCGCACTGCTTTGGCCAGTCGTGCAAACCCGAGCCAACGCTATGGTTCGCACAGGTGAAGCCATCTCTCAGGCCATTCACAGCGCTGGCCAACAAGTCATTGCTGAAACTTGCCAAAAGATGTCGATACCCAAGCGCTTTTCATATCCCGTCAGAGAAATTTGGGAACTACAACCTCGCCTTGAGCGACGACAAAGCAAACGTGTCAAAGACCTTATCGCTGACCGTAGGTTCCGCGCAGCCTATGATTTATTGCTTCTGCGTGAAGAATCCTCAGAATCGCTAGACAATGCCGGTAAATTTTGGGAACAGCAGCAGTTGGAATACCCGACGTTAGTAGGCACCGCACCGCCGCGAACCGAAGATAAACCGCCTCGTCGCCGCAGACCAAGAAGGAAGAAAGAGGGTTGACGGGGGCATTTGTGGGGCTGGGATCCAACATTGAAGAGCCCGCGACACAACTTCGCCAGGCCTACGAGGCACTGGCAACGCTACCCGATACTCGTCTCATAGCAGTATCGTCCGTTTACGAATCACTGCCTATGGGCCCCACCGACCAGCCGTCATTTTTAAATGCCTGCGCCCATATTGATACGACCATCAGTCCCTCCGAACTCCTAACAGCTCTACTTGCAATAGAAACGACCATGGGCCGTATTCGAAAAAGACATTGGGGGGAGCGATGCATCGACCTCGACTTGCTTTTCTATGGCGACGTCTCGCTGCAAAGCGAACGCCTGACCCTGCCTCACCCTGGCCTATATCAAAGAGATTTTGTACTCATGCCCCTCGCCGAGCTTCTGGGAAGTGAATATCTGATGCCCAATGGTGCGGATATTGGTACATTACTGACGACCTGCTCAACACACGGTCTTAGACTGAGTTCAGTTCAGCTTCACAGCGGTGAAATACCGGGTAATCCACTTTGAACGCCAATTCTCCAGAAACTCTTAGCCCGGCAAATTTAAATCTGCGAGGGCGCACACCTCCCGGATACATAGCGGTCGAAGGACCCATTGGGGTGGGTAAGACCACCCTAGCGCGACGCCTTGCAGAAGCTTTTAATTACCAGGTATTGCTAGAAGACGCCCATGAAAACCCTTTCTTGGAGCGTTTCTATCAAAATCGTAAAGAGGCGGCCCTAGCTACCCAGCTTTTTTTCCTGTTCCAGCGCAGTCAAAAAATCGCCGATCTTCGTCAGACCGACATATTTGAGCCCGTCAGGGTCTCTGACTTTCTGATTGACAAAGATCCCTTGTTTGCCAGGATCAATTTAGACTCTGATGAATACTCTCTCTACGAGAAGGTGTTTCAGCAACTGACCATCGATGCGCCACTGCCCGATTTAGTCATCTACCTACAGGCCTCGCCTGATCGTCTTCTCGAGCGCATATCGACGAGGGGCATTACCAATGAGCGCGGTATTGACCACAAGTACCTCGAGCAAATCAATGAGGTCTACAGCGAATTTTTTCTTTATTATGACGCTGCCCCACTGCTGATCGTAAATGCCAACGAGATCGATTTATCCCAAGGGCATGATGATTTTGCCCAACTCGTCGATTATCTTCTCGATATTCGCAGTGGACGGCACTATTTCAACCCCACCTTCTTCGGTTAATCTTGCACTCACAGGGAACCCAGCGATGATAGAAAGCCAACCGGATAGCGCAGATGAGTAGAAGGATAACCATCGGTACGCTCAATACCATGAAAGCGAAGGGCGAGAAGTTCGTCATGATGACGGCCTATGACGCAACATTTTCACGGCTGATCAGTGATGCGGGTGCGGAGACCATTCTTGTCGGCGATTCTCTCGGGATGGTTCTGCAGGGTCACGACACCACTATTCCTGTCACAATAAGCGATATGGCCTATCACACCAGCTGTGTATGTCGCGGCCGTCCAAACTCACTCGTAGTGTCAGACATGCCCTTCATGAGCTATGACACCACTGACAAGGCTCTAGAATCAGGCATGATGCTGATGCAGGCTGGCGCCCAAATGGTGAAGTTGGAAGGCGGCGTTTGGCTCAGTGAAACTATCCATCAACTTGTGGAACGGGGCATTCCAGTGTGTGCCCACTTGGGACTAACGCCACAATCTGTGAACGTTTTTGGTGGCTACAAAGTACAGGGGCGAACGCCAAAGGAAGCCAAGTCTATCTTAGCTGATGCCGTAGAAATTCAGGATGCTGGTGCAAGTTTGCTGGTGCTTGAGTGTATTCCGGCGCACCTTGCTGCAGACATCAGTTCCAAACTTGATATTCCCGTCATCGGTATTGGCGCTGGCCCGGGCACTGATGCGCAGGTATTGGTGTTACACGATATGCTAGGCCTCAGCGAAAATCCCCCAAAATTTGTAGAAAACTTTATGACCGGCTCAACGTCAGTACAGGTCGCTCTAAGCGCCTTTGTAGACGCGGTAAAATCTGGCGTATACCCCAAAGAAGAGCACACCTACTCCTAACCCGAGGTATAAAGGTCTATGGAGATAGCTAAAGACGCCTATGAACTTCGTCAGCACCTTGCAGGGCTGGATGGTGACACCATTGCCTTTGTGCCAACTATGGGTAACCTGCACGAGGGGCATCTGTCCCTAGTTCGGCGAGGCTTTGCTATGGCTGAGCATGTCGTTGTTTCGATCTTTGTGAACCCTCTGCAGTTTAGCCCCTCAGACGACCTTGACGCCTACCCAAGAACACTGGAGCGAGACCTTCAGTTATTGGCTGCAGAGGGCGTGACGCTGGTATTTACGCCCAGCGAAGAGGGTCTATACCCCGAGGGCTTGCAGGTCCATACCAAGGTCACCGTACCGGGGCTTACGAATGTCCTGTGTGGCCGCAAGCGTGTCGGTCACTTTGACGGTGTAACCACGGTGGTGTGCAAGTTATTGAACCTAGTGTCACCAGATATTGCCCTGTTTGGTGAAAAAGATCTTCAGCAGTTGTTAGTCATTCGGAAGATGGTGGCCGACCTTGGAATGCCGGTCCAAATCGAGTCTGTTTCCACACAACGCGACGCGAGGGGATTAGCGCTAAGCTCTCGAAACAGCTACCTAAGCTCAGAGGCGTTAGACATAGCTCCCGCTTTGTATCGCAACCTCGTAGCCGTTAGCGACGCGGTTCAGGGTGGTGCCAGAGACTATGCAGGACTCTGCAGCGCTGTGATACAGCGACTCAATAAACTGGGTTTTATCGGCGAATACTGTGAGGCCAGACGTTGCTCAGACTTGCTGCCGGCTCAGGAAGAGGACACCGATGTCGCTATCTTCTGCGCTGCCGTACTCGAGGGAACCCGTTTAATCGATAACATCGTCATAGAGCATTACTGATCACTAGATTGAGTAAAGGTGAGCGAGGCTTCTCCAAACCATGAGGCACCACCGACACCTGTCACCACTCTGAGACGATCTTCACTCGATGGCACCACCGTAAAGTTATGCACCCACTTATCCTGCTCAGCAGACACAGCCAAAGCCTGCACCGGACCCTCACCACTCGCCGACTCTAAGCCCACCAGCACGTAATCCAAAGGCAAGGCTGAGACCAGGCGTAATTGACCCGTCGGCGTCAAGGCTATCGCCAATTTAAAGTCCTCGTTAGATAATCCGCAGCTACCACCCGCATAACGACAACCCGGACGTTCAAGCAAAGGGTAGGAGGTACCGGCCTGAGCGGGCGTAGCCTGCTCCTCCTCGGTGTCACTCAGTTGCCCGGCACCGTACCAAGCCAATACAGCCAGTAGCGGTGTCACTAGGAGGGCCGCTAAAACATGCTTATTGGTCATTATCGACATAGAAATCATCTCAAATTAAAAAAATGGTGCAGGCGTTAGTGTTGACCCGTCAGGGTCACTGCTCCAACCGGCAAGCGTATCTCATGCACCAGCCTACGAACCCGTTCAGGAGGCTCACCCGTGAGGCGGCTGACACTTAAGGCGACAATAAAATTAATCGCGGCACCAACACAACCAAAAGCGTTAGGCTCAATACCAAAAAACCAGTTTTTACCCAGGCCGGGCAAAAACTGCCATTCGGCTACAAACATTGCGCCCTTATGTTGAAAAACATAAAACAACGTGACCCCCAAGCCCATCGCCATGCCACTGATAGCACCTTCTCGTGTGACTCGCGTTGAAAATATGCCCATCATCAACGCCGGAAAGATTGACGCTGCGGCGAGTCCAAAGGCTAATGCCACCGTTCCGGCCGCAAACCCCGGCGGATTTAAACCCAAATAGCCCGCTCCCAGCACGGCTAAAGCCATCGCCACCCGAGATGCATTGAGCTCCATCTTTTCAGAAATCGACGGATAAAAAGTGCTCTTCAATAAATCATGTGAGATTGCAGATGAGATCGCCAGAAGCAAGCCTGCAGCGGTGGAAAGCGCTGCCGCCAGACCACCAGCGGCCACCAGCGCAATAATCCAGTTCGGTAGTTGGGCGATCTCGGGATTGGCCAACACCAATATATCGTTGTCTAGCTTAACCAGTTCATTGCGTTGTCCGTCGGCCACATATTGCAGCCTGCCATCGCCATTTTTGTCCTGAATTTCCAGTAAGCCTGTCTGCTCCCAATTCTTAAACCACTGTGGACGCTCTTCAATCAACACGTGCTGCCCCGGGCTGGGCTCTATGGTCTGCATAATATTGAGCCTAGCCATCGCCGCGACCGCTGGCGCCGTCGTATAGAGAATCGCAATGAAGACTAACGCATAGCCTGCTGACTTACGCGCATCCCGCACTTTGGGAACCGTAAAAAAGCGAATGATCACGTGAGGTAGGCCGGCCGTTCCAATCATCAGAGACGCCGTATAAGCGAACATATTGAGCGTGCTTAGTCGTACCGAGGTCGTATACTCCTTAAAGCCCGTCTCTAGCAGCACCCTGTCGAGTTTATCGAGTAAGAAAGTATCACTCCCCACTAGGGTACTGCCCAAACCCAACTGGGGAATCGGGTTACCCGTCAACTGAAAACTGATAAATATGGCTGGGACCGTATAGGCAAGGATGAGCACAACGTACTGAGCAATTTGCGTATAGGTAATACCCTTCATACCACCCAGCACAGCGTAGAAAAAGACAATGAACATTCCTATGTATAGGCCAGTCTCATAATCTGTCTCTAAAAATCGTGAGAACGCTACGCCAATACCCTTCATCTGGCCGATCACATAGGTCACTGAACACAAAATCAAACAAATGACGGCAACAACCCGCGCCGTGTCAGAGTAATATCGATCGCCAATAAATTCTGGAACCGTGAACTTTCCATATTTGCGCAGATAAGGTGCTATTAGCATGGCGAGAATGACGTACCCTCCCGTCCACCCCATCAGAAAAACCGAACCGCCGTAGCCGTTGTAGGAGATTCCAATTAAACCCGCCATAGAAATGAACGAAGCAGCCGACATCCAATCAGCCGCCGTCGCCATACCATTGGCTATCGGATGAATACCCCCACCGGCCACATAAAATTCTTGGGTTGAACCCGCCCGCGCCGCGATAGCAATGGCAATATAGACCGCAAAGGTTGCACCAACAACGATGTAGGTAATGGTGGACAGCTCCATCAGTCCTCCTCCAATCCAAACTCACGATCCAGTCGGGCCATCGCCACCACGTAATAAAAAATCAACCCAATAAAAACAAAAATGGAGCCTTGCTGTGCGAACCAAAAACCCAATTTATAACCACCGATTTGAATCAGATTTAACGTATCCACCCACAAGATCCCGCAACCAAAGCTGACCACGAACCAAATGATCATTAAACGAATCATTAAACTCCTGTTACGCTTCCAGTATTGCCTAGCCTGCGCTTCCGATAACTCATTCATAGTTCGCATCCCTCAACTTCTTGTTATTGGCACTATTTCAATTTGTATCGAACCGAGAACATCAGTCGGTCCAGACTACCTGAATCTCCATTCTCAAGTCGTTTAACCGCCCGAATATATTCGCTGCCCAAGGACAATGATGCACTGGGACGATACCAAAAACTAAAATGCCCTGAGGCATAATGCTCTGGTAGCAAGCCTGCAGCAGAGTAGATATCTTGAGAGGGCACATCGGCCCAGGCAGCCGACAGTGCTACGCCCGCCTGCCAGTGTCGATTCAATCGGCGATTCCAGGACAACAATCCCCCTACCTGCTCGTAGGTTTTAATGTCCCCCGAGTCGGTAACAACGCCATCACTAAAGGCGTTAAGGCCCATGTAGCGCCCCAGAGCGTCGCCATAATTAAGCATAAAACTAAAATCATTACCCCGAGTTTGCCAGTTGCCAGCAAAACTTGCGGCATATCCCACAACATCATCCTCCCGAATCGGTTCATCAGAGCGCTCATCACGATAGTTAAGTTGCCGCACCATACCCGCAAGAGTCCACTCCAGTGGGCCTATTTGACCATCATAGCGAGCGATAAGATCAGGCACAGCTTCTTGCCCGTAATCGTAATAAACGCCGTCTAGGCGAGTGGCAGGATTCTCGGCGGCGAAGCTCCAACGCCCATGACGCCAGCGAATTAATGGCTGTCGGTTAAACGTCTGTCCTACCCCTCCGGTCATATCCCAGAGCGCCGGCCTAGCCTCGGCGCGCATGAAGGTGGTCCACGTTTGCCCGGCGACTAATTGACTACTCTCGGACAGTTGCCAATCTACATAGGCGTGGCGAATTCGACTACTCCAGCTATTGGAAATACGTTCGTTGCCCTGCGCACTGAGCGCAAAATCCAGCTCGACAAGACTACTGATACGACCGATTTCAGTGGTGTGGTCTGTGGCAAACCCGAAGCGGCTTGTTTTCGCACTCATGTTGGTGCTGGTAAAACTTTCAGGAGAGTTTGGATTCACAGGAATGTCGATAGGGATAAGAAAATCATCTAAGGATGCATTGCCCGGCTTACCATCGCTGTAACGGCTGAGCAGGGTATCGAACTGGATAAAGCCTTGATAGCTGAACCCCTGACTCACCGCAGCAACTTGATCAACGCTTGGTGCTTTTTCCTGTAAAACCCCTCCATTGTTCACGGGCAATGGCGCCACAGCAGCCGGAGGTATAATGGCAGTCACGATCGCGCGCAGTACTGACAGCTCTTCTTCTAATGCAACGATACGAGCTTCTAGTGTTTCGTCCGCCGTCCAAGCCGACGGGCTCAGCGCTACCAGCAATAAAGCACTAAAACAGAACATTTTTAAAGATTTTTGGCACAGCATGGGCTTCCCACCTCCTTCGTGAATGGGGCTTGGTTGGGTCCAGTATTGGTTGAGAGCGTCAGTACGCACAGGCTATGATCCTAGCCTTGCCGCATCTAATCAATATCGAGACAAGCGGGGTCCCTCTGACATTGACCTCGCCTAAGAGTGAACCAAAATCAGACAACATTAAGTTGTCTCACAAAAGAGCGATACAGCATGTCTGAGCACCCCCTCTACCCGGTACCTGCCAGCTTTTCCAAGGCGCACATCAATCCCGAAACCTACGAACATTGGTATCGCGAATCCCTAGAAAACCCCTCGGCATTTTGGGCTGCTCGTGCTGAGGAGTTTCTTGTATGGGATACCCCGTGGACACAGGTTGTCGACTCTGACCTCACTTCAGGGCGGGCTAATTGGTTTGTGGGTGGCAAGCTGAATGTCTCGGTCAACTGCATTGACAGGCACCTGCCTGAACGCGCTGAGCAGACGGCGTTTATATGGGAAGGCGATGATCCCGAAACCAGCAGGCACATCAGTTATCAAGCCTTAAAAGACGCCGTCTGCCGTCTAGCTAACGTCCTGAAATCTCAAGGTATTGGTCGGGGTGATCGAGTCTGTATCTACATGCCCATGATACCCGAGGCGACCTATGCCATGCTGGCCTGTGCTCGAATTGGGGCTATTCATTCCGTGGTGTTTGGAGGCTTTTCTCCCGAGGCACTGCAGAATCGAATTAACGATTCAGATTGCGCTATGGTCATCACTGCTGACGAGGGCCTTCGTGGCGGGCGTAAGATACCCCTTAAAGCCAATGTTGATGAGGCGTTAAAGAGCTGCAGCTCTGTGAAATCTGTCATTGTCGTGGCCCACACGGGAGCTGAGGTTAGCTGGCACGATGACCGTGATGTCGATTATAACGATGCCTGCCAGAACGCTGACAACGAATGTGAACCCGAGGCAATGGATGCAGAGGATCCACTCTTTATTCTGTATACCTCAGGCTCCACCGGAAAACCCAAAGGGGTACTGCACACAACAGGCGGCTATCTCCTTCAGGCGGCCATGACCTTCCGCTATGTGTTCGATTACCAACCCGAGGATATTTGGTGGTGTACGGCAGATGTAGGCTGGGTCACAGGACACACCTATATTGTTTACGGCCCTCTGGCCAATGGCGCGACATCGGTTATTTTTGAGGGGATTCCCACCTATCCTGATGCCGGACGCTTTTGGCAGGTTGTAGAAAAACATTCGGTCAGTCTTTTCTTTACAGCTCCTACAGCCATTCGTGCCCTGATGGGAATGGGTGATGAATGGGTAACCAGACACTCCCGATCCACGTTGCGTATTCTCGGTTCTGTGGGAGAGCCCATCAATCCCGAGGCCTGGGAGTGGTATCACAAAGTTGTGGGCGACGGGCGGTGCCCGATCGTTGACACCTGGTGGCAAACTGAAACCGGGGGCATCATGATCACACCGCTGCCAGGAGCCCACGCCCTCAAGCCCGGGTTTGC
Organism: uncultured Luminiphilus sp.; assembly: GCA_938091995.1. Lineage (GTDB taxonomy): Bacteria > Pseudomonadota > Gammaproteobacteria > Pseudomonadales > Halieaceae > Luminiphilus. The sequence continues at coordinate 13,145 of CALKNZ010000057.1, forward strand.
CAGCTTTCCATTTTTTGGCGTTGAACCTGTGCTACTCGATGAAAATGGCCAGGAGCTCCTAGGCGAAGCTGCAGGCTACCTAGCCATAAAACGTTCATGGCCTGGACAAATACGCTCGGTCTACAACGATCATCAGCGCATGCTTGACACTTATTTTAGTACCTATGAAGGCTATTACTTTACTGGCGACGGCGCGCT
>CALKNZ010000058.1 GCA_938091995.1 uncultured Luminiphilus sp.
CAACAGAGCTGTATCCCAATGGTATTTCAACTAGCCTACCTTTTGACGTGCAGCTCAGCCTTGTACGTTCAATCAAAGGCATGCATTCAGCACACATTACCCGCCCAGGTTACGCTATTGAATATGATTATTTTGATCCAAGAGATTTGAAGCACTCACTGGAAACCCGTGAGATCGAAGGGTTATTTTTTGCCGGCCATATTAACGGTACTACAGGTTACGAGGAGGCCGCGGCTCAAGGGCTACTCGCCGGCGTAAATGCAGCGCGCAAAACCGCCAATCAGACTGCTTGGGAGCCTGGTCGTGACGAGGCATACATTGGAGTGCTGGTCGATGATCTTGTCACTTTGGGTACCCAAGAACCCTATCGAATGTTTACATCACGAGCAGAGTATCGACTGTTGTTGAGGGAGGATAACGCCGACTTAAGGTTGACTGAGGCTGGTCGAAGTTTGGGTCTTATTGGGGATGCTCAGTGGGCCGCGTTTAACAACCGCAAAACGTCAATCAACGATGAGCTGCAACGACTTGAAACCACGTATATTCAACCAGGTTCAACACAGGCCGCAGAGTTAGCATCGAAAATTAATAAACCCCTTGCACGTGAGTACTCACTAGCAGATTTATTGCGACGCCCAGAACTCGAATATCACGATGTTGCAGCGTTATCCGGAGAACCGTGTGTCTCTACTGAACATGCTGCCGATCAAGTGGCGACTCAAATTAAGTATGCCGGCTACATTGAGCGACAGGCAGAGGATATCGCTCGGCTACATCGACAAGAATCGGCTGTTATTCCTGATGATATAGATTTCTCTAATGTCACAGGGCTTTCTAATGAAATCCAGCAAAAGCTTTCAGCTGCTAAGCCGTCGACCATTGCCAGAGCGGGGCGTATCTCTGGTGTGACACCCGCAGCACTATCGCTCTTGTTGGTGTATATCAAACGCAAGGATGGGGTGAAAAAAGCCGCTAATGCTTGACGCCGTAGCGGGCTTATTAGAGCGTGAACTAGAGCAAACTGACCTTGTGTTGAGCGCTGGTCAGCAGGCCAACCTGGTGGCCTACATAGCGTTAATAGATCGTTGGAATCGCGCTTACAATTTAACAGCCGTCCGTGACCCGATACTCATGGTGACCCGTCATATCCTCGATAGTTTAGCGATCACTCCCTTCATCCCTGCAGCAACGGTTTTAGACGTGGGAACAGGACCCGGTTTACCGGGTGTTCCACTCGCTATTGCTTTACCTGATCAGAGCTTTCATTTACTCGACGCAAATGGCAAAAAAACGCGATTCTTGTTTCAGGTAAAAAACCAATTAAACCTGGCGAACATCAAAATCAAAGAGACTCGCGTTGAGAATCTTGCGGTTAATCAGGGGTATGATTGTATTGTTAGTCGAGCATTTGCGAGTTTGAGATTAATGGTGGAATCCTGCCGCCACTTGCTGTCAGAGGATGGACGTCTTTTAGCAATGAAGTCAGCGGGTGTACATGAAGAACTCAACGAAACTACTGAAATAGCGGACCTCATAGCGTTACATGAAGTCAAAGTTCCCGGCCTTAACGAGACAAGGTATCTTGTGGAGCTCTCTGTCCGTTGTTAAACGGACTGAATAATAAGGTGTACATATGAAAATCGTAGCGGTGGCCAACCAAAAGGGTGGCGTCGGCAAGACCACGACTAGCGTGAATTTAGCGGCTAGCTTGGCCGCTATGGGCAGACGCGTGCTACTGATTGACCTTGATCCACAAGGAAACGCAACAATGTCATCGGGAGTCGATAAGCACGAAGTTGAGGCTACAGCTTATGACTTACTCGTAGAGGAACTTCCACTAAAAGATGTCATCGTTCCTGCGGCGAGTAATGGTTATTGGTTAGTACCCGCTAATAGGAACCTTACCGCTGCGGAAGTCGAGCTTTTAGATGTTACGAAAAGAGAGCGACGCTTAGCTGATACCCTCTCTCATGCAGACGACTTTGACTTGGTGCTCATCGACTGTCCACCATCATTAAGTATGTTGACGGTAAATGCCTTCGTTGCGGCAAAGTCTGTCATTATCACCATGCAATGCGAGTACTTTGCGTTAGAAGGACTGTCGGCATTACTTAACACCATTCGGCGTATCGCAGATACGGTTAATCCGAGCCTCGAAATTGAAGGGATTTTACGTACCATGTACGACCCCAGAAATTCGCTAACGGGGGAGGTGTCTTCGCAACTGCACAAACATTTTGGCGATTTGGTTTATCGCACAGTTATTCCAAGAAATGTGCGTCTGGCGGAAGCGCCGAGTCACGGTTTGCCCGCTTTGCATTACGACCGTTACTCATCGGGTGCTCGTGCTTATGCGGCGCTTGCGGGCGAGTTCGTGAAAAAACAAAAATAACCCATAGCCAGACCTTAGGTATCGTCAACAAGCGTGAAAGGGCGAGGGAGTCATCATTGAGTAGCAAAGCTAAACGTGGAAAGTTAGGAAAGGATCTTGATGTTCTTTTGGGTGCCATGTCACCTGCGAGGGCTGATCGAGGTGCTTTAAACACAGGGGTTGTCGATAGTGATGGGGCAGCTGTGGGTTCTGACGATGCTGGACTTCAGTTCTTGCCCCTGGAGAAGCTTCGACCCGGTAAGTATCAACCCAGACAAGATTTTGATGCGGTTTTGCTGCAAGAATTAGCGGACAGCATTCGAACCCAAGGGTTGCTTCAACCCATTGTTGCTAGGCCGATTAACAACGGTCAGTGGGAGATTGTTGCAGGCGAACGCCGCTGGCGAGCGAGTCAGCTTGCAGGTATCGATAAGATTCCGGCTCTCATCAGAGATGTCAGTGATGAGGCCACCATCGCGATGGCTCTTATCGAGAATATTCAGCGTGAAAATCTGAATGCCATTGAGGAAGCCGAGGCTTTACGCCGCCTGCAAACAGAGTTTGCGCTTAGTCAGCAGCAGGTTGCAGAGCGTGTGGGTAAGTCTCGTCCGGCCATTGCCAATTTACTTCGCCTGCTAGCACTCGAACCTGTTGTTAAGGTCATGCTGGAAACGGGCGAACTTAATACAGGTCATGGAAAGGTTTTATTGGCTTTGGAGGGAATCAACCAGATAAAAGCGGCCAAAAAAGTGGCGAGAAACGGGCTATCTGTTCGGCAAACCGAGAATTTAGTGAAATCGGTCCAAAAACAAAAACCTCAGGGCACCGAGCCCGATGTAGCGACTAACCCTGATGTACTGAGGTTGGAGCGAGAGTTGTCGGGTCGTCTGGGCTCTTCTGTCAATATAACCCAAGGAAAAGGTCAAAAAGGGAAACTTGTCATTCATTACTCTTCTTTTGATGAGTTGGATGGTATTCTCAGCCGTATTCAATAATTAACAACGTGTTGAAGGCCTCAGGTCTTTCGACTAGACTTGCGCCCGCGTCATCCCGGGGTAAATTGCGTCTTGAACAAAAACAAGCCTCAAGATCCCTTGGCGACAGTTCGCCAGCAACTGATATTAGCCATGTTGTGCAGCGTATTATGCTTAGGTTTCTGCATGGCTGTGTTTGGTTTTATCGACGGTTGGGAGGCAGTAAAAGCTGTCTTTATCGGGGGTGCGATTATTCTGGCTCCCAGTGGTTGGATGGCACTAAAGGTGGCATCAACGCAGGGAGCCCAATACGCCACGGCAGTGGCATTAGTAAAATTTTTACTGTGTGGTTTGGGTTTTGCACTTTTATTTGTGCTGAAACCGGAGGTTCATGCCTTTGCTGTATTGGCAGGTGCAGCAACAGTACTGTTGTCCCTGCCTATTGCGACAGGGTTGGCGCAACACACTAAATGGTAAGCAACGTTTTAATTAAAAGGCGATAAACGGTCGAACATGGCAGCTAACGGACACGAACAGACGGTATCTGAGTACATCGTCCACCATCTTACAAACTTAACGTATGGCAAGTTGCCTGCGGGATTTGTGCGGGATGATGGCACCGTAGTGTCAGATACTGGATTGTGGACAACCGCTCACGGCGGTGGCGAAATTGCCGCGATGGGATTCAATGCTATCCACGTTGATTCGATGATTTGGTCAGTTGGTTTGGGCATTATTTTTTGTTGGCTGTTCAGGACCGTCGCTAAGAAAGCATCAGCTGATACACCATCTGGCTTGGTCAACTTCGTTGAAATGGTCGTAGAGTTCGTCGACAACACGGTCAAAGATACTTTTCATGGCCGCAATCCCCTTATTGCACCCCTCGCTTTGACGATTTTTGTCTGGGTATTTTTAATGAACCTAATGGACCTGATACCCGTTGATCTAGTGCCAGAGGGGCTAAAGCTTGTTGGCGTTGAGTACCAAAAAATCGTCCCTTCAACAGACCCTAATATTACCATGGGCATGGCGATAGGCGTTTTTATCCTGATGCTTTATTACTCAATTAAGGTAAAGGGTTTTGGTTTTGTCAAAGAGCTGAGCCTTAATCCCTTCAATCACCCCTTATTTATTCCAGTCAACTTGTTCATGGAAGTTGTTGGGCTACTGGCGAAACCTTTTTCTTTGGGCCTTCGACTTTTCGGAAACATGTATGCCGGCGAGATGATCTTTATCCTAATTGCCGCACTGTTTAGCGTAGGGGTCATGTGGATTCTACCGGCCGCTTTACTCCAGGTTGGCTGGGCCATCTTCCATATTTTGGTGATTACCTTACAGGCATTCATTTTCATGGTTTTGACCATTGTTTATTTGAGTATGGCCCACGAAGACCATTAATTATTTTTTCACTAAGCAAAGCTAGATCTAACAGGAGATAACCATGGAACTGATTTATGTTGCCGCTGCCATTATGATGGGTTTGGGCGGAATGGGCGCCGCTATCGGTGTAGGCATTCTGGGCGGCAAGCTCATCGAGGGTTCAGCACGACAGCCAGAGTTGGCACCCAAATTACAAGGCACATTCTTTTTAGGTGCGGGCCTTGTGGATGCTATTCCCATTATTGGTGTGGGTATCGCTATGTACCTGATCTTTGTTGTTGCGGGTTAACAGTCGTCCCATGCGTTTGCCGATACCCAAAGTATCGGTTCCCCCGGTGACAACAGGAGCACATCGTGAACATTAACTTAACGCTTATTGGCCAACTGATAGCTTTTGTGGCCTTTGTGGCGTTCTGCATGCGTTTTGTCTGGCCACCCATTGTGTCCGCTATGGCAGAGCGCCAGCAGAAAATCGCCGACGGATTAGCCGCCGCGGATCGCGCTAGCCATGATCTTGAATTAGCGCAGAAACGGGTTACCGAAGAAATGGCCAACGCCAAACGTGAAGCAGCAGGCATTATTGATGCCGCTAATAAGCGTTCGGCGGCCTTAATCGATGAAGCAAAGGTTGCTGCAGTAGCAGAGGCCGACCGCATAAAAGCCGCTGCCGCTGCAGAAGTTGAACAGGAGCGCGCTCGTGCTCAGGAACAGCTGATGAGTCAGGTGAGTAGCTTGGCTTTGGCGGGTGCCGAAAAGGTTCTCGGCAGCGAGATAGATGCAGCAAAGCATGCGGAGCTTCTGAAAAGCTTAACGGCGGATCATTAGTCATGATTGAGCCCAGGACATTGGCAAGACCTTATGCACGCGCAGCCTTCGAGTTTAGTCGCCATGCGGGGACACTCGATGGATGGTTGGAAGCTCTAAACATTGCTTCTGCGGTAAGCAGGGAGCCTAGCATGCGTGCGGTTTTGAGTGATCCAGCAAAGACTGCAGAGCAACGCGTTGACGCTTTAGCGACGGTCTTGGGTGATGCCTTGAGCAAAGAGGTGCGCGGGTTCTTAGGAATCATGGCGGCCAATGGCCGTTTAGGTTTAATCGACGAAACGGCTTCTTTGTTTGCAGAATTAAAAGCGGCGCAAGAAGCGTCGATTGATGTTTTGGTGACCTCCGCATTTGCGGTGGGTGAAGCAGAACTCAAAGAGATTTCTGATGCCATGTCGCGACGTTTTGAGCGCACGGTTTCTATAACTTCAGAGACAGACTCCGCCTTGTTGGGCGGGGCTGTCATTCGAGCCGGTGATGTCGTCATCGATGGTTCGGTTCGCGGCCGTCTTAATAAACTTGCCGGCACGTTGACACCCTGACAGAGGAATAGGTCATGCAACAACTTAACCCTTCGGAAATTAGCGATATTATTCGGCAACGGATTGATCAGCTTGATGTTACTTCGCAAGCGACCAACGAAGGTACGATCGTTTCAGTAACCGACGGCATCATCCGTATTCACGGCCTTAATGAGGTTCAATACGGTGAGATGATCGAGTTTCAGGGCGGTATTTTTGGTCTTGCGTTGAACTTGGAGCGTGACTCTGTCGGTGCCGTTATTTTGGGCGATTATAAGCAGCTTGCTGAAGGGCAAACCTGCCGCTGCACCGGTCGAATTTTGGAAGTTCCTGTAGGCCCCGCGCTTCAAGGGCGTGTTGTCGATGCTTTAGGAAACCCCATCGATGGTCGCGGTAGCATCGATACCGATGAAACCGATGCTATTGAAAAGATCGCTCCTGGCGTTATTGCGCGTCAATCGGTTGATCAGCCAGTGCAAATTGGTTTGAAAGCGATTGACGCTATGGTCCCCATTGGCCGCGGCCAGCGCGAGCTGATTATTGGCGACCGTCAGGTGGGTAAAACGGCGATTGCAGTCGACGCCATTATTAACCAGAAGGGAACCGGCATTAAGTGTGTCTACGTCGCTGTGGGCCAGAAGGCCTCTTCGGTGGCAGCGGTTGTCCGAAAACTTGAAGAACACGGCGCGATGGATCACACCATTGTGGTGGCTGCTAATGCCTCTGACCCCGCAGCGATGCAGTTTTTGGCACCTTTTGCAGGCTGTACCATGGGTGAGTACTACAGAGATCGCGGCGAAGATGCTTTGATTATCTATGATGACTTATCCAAGCAGGCTGTAGCCTATCGTCAAATCTCGCTATTGCTTCGTCGTCCACCTGGCCGAGAGGCTTATCCTGGAGACGTGTTTTATTTGCATTCACGCTTGTTGGAGCGCGCAGCTCGAGTCAATGCCGACTACGTAGAGAAGTTCACTAACGGCGCTGTTAAAGGTAAGACTGGGTCGCTAACAGCACTGCCTGTTATTGAGACTCAAGCGGGCGATGTCTCTGCTTTTGTACCCACTAACGTTATTTCAATTACCGATGGTCAGATTTTCTTGGAAGCTGACATGTTCAATGCCGGCGTGCGCCCGGCGATGAACGCGGGTATTTCTGTATCTCGGGTAGGTGGTGCAGCGCAGTCAAAGATTGTGAAGAAGCTATCTGGCGGTATTCGAACGGCACTCGCACAATATCGTGAATTGGCTGCTTTCTCGCAGTTTGCTTCAGATTTGGATGATGCGACAAAAGCTCAGCTCGATCACGGAGAGCGAGTCACCGAGCTTATGAAGCAAAAGCAGTATGCTCCGTTGTCGATTGCTGAGATGGGTGTCTTGCTTTACGCCGCTAACGAAAACCAGTTAGGCGATGTTCCTGTCGATAAGATCGGGGATTTTGAAACAGCGCTCGTGGCTTATATGCACGCTGAGCACGGAGCGCTGATGAAAGAGATTGCCGTGGACGGTAACTGGGACGGCGACCGAGAGGCGGCCTTTAAAGCTGCGATTGACACTTTTAAGTCAACCCAGGCTTGGTAAGCGACTATGGCTGCTGGTAAGGAAATTCGCACCAAGATCTCGAGTATTCAAAGTACTCAAAAGATCACTAGCGCCATGGAAATGGTCGCCGCGAGTAAAATGCGCCGTGCTCAGGACCGCATGGAGCTTGGCAAGCCGTACGCTCGACGCATTCGTGATGTGGTGGGTCATATCGCCAACGCCGTGCCTGAATATCGGCATGCGTATATGCAACAACGTGAGGTTAAGCGCGTTGGCTATATTATCGTGTCTACCGATCGCGGTCTCTGTGGCGGCTTGAACATTAATTTGTTTAAGGCGGCGATTGCTGGCATGCGCCCGCAAAATGATGCGGGTATTGAGGTCGACCTTTGCTTGATTGGCGCAAAATCCCTGGCCTTTTTCAAAAGCGTCGGTGGCAATGTTGTAGCGAGCGTTAAAGATGTGGGTGAAGAGCCTTCGGTGGAGCAGTTGATTGGTGGCGTTAAGCAAATGTTAGATGCTTACGTTGACGGGCGCATCGACACCCTATATTTGGTGAGCAATGAGTTCGTCAACACCATGACTCAATCCCCACAGGTCGAGCAGCTTTTGCCTCTTGAGCCTTCGGAAGACGCGGGTTTGTCGCACCATTGGGATTACGTCTATGAGCCCGATGCCAGAGAATTGCTCGATGCGTTGCTGGTTCGATACGTTGAATCACTGGTTTATCAGGCCGTGGTTGAAAATGGCGCCTGTGAACAAGCTGCACGGATGGTGGCAATGAAGAGTGCGAGCGACAACGCCGGGGATTTAATCGATGAGCTTCAGTTGGTTTACAACAAAGCGCGTCAGGCAGCAATTACCCAAGAGCTGGCAGAAATTGTGAGCGGTGCCGCGGCAATTGGCTGATTAATCGAAATTCTATATTGAATTAACAGGTGGCGCGGATGCGGCCACACAGCGAAAGAAACAGAGGACTGGAAGATGAGTAGTGGAAAAGTCGTACAGGTGATTGGCGCGGTTATTGATGTTGAATTTCCCCGCGACAATGTGCCCCAGGTTTACGATGCGCTGTCCGTCAGTGAAAAAGGGTTGACGCTAGAGGTGCAGCAGCAGCTTGGTGACGGCATTGTTCGGGCGATTGCAATGGGGTCCTCAGAAGGCATTAGCCGCGGTTTGTCGGTAGAGAATACTGGAGCACCGATCTCAGTGCCTGTGGGTATTGAGACTCTGGGGCGAATCATGGATGTCTTGGGTAACCCCATCGATGAGAAGGGGCCCATTGGCGAGCAGCAACGCAGCGCGATTCATAGAGCTGCTCCGGCCTATGATGAGTTGGCGGCCTCAGAGGAAGTGTTGGAAACCGGAATCAAAGTGATCGACTTGGTTTGCCCCTTCGCTAAAGGCGGTAAGGTGGGCTTATTTGGCGGTGCTGGTGTCGGTAAAACGGTCAACATGATGGAGCTGATTAACAATATTGCGACTGAGCACTCAGGTTTGTCTGTCTTCGCCGGTGTCGGCGAAAGAACCCGAGAAGGCAATGACTTCTACTACGAAATGCAGGAGTCGGGTGTTGTTAATATTGAAAATATGGACCAGTCGAAAGTGGCTATGGTTTATGGTCAGATGAATGAGCCACCGGGAAACCGACTTCGTGTTGCTCTTACGGGCCTTACTATGGCGGAAAAATTCCGTGACGAAGGCCGCGATGTGCTGTTGTTTGTCGATAATATTTATCGCTACACCCTGGCGGGAACCGAAGTGTCGGCGCTATTAGGCCGTATGCCTTCTGCTGTGGGTTATCAACCAACCTTGGCCGAGGAAATGGGTGTTTTACAAGAGCGTATCACCTCGACAAAAACAGGATCTATTACCTCTATCCAAGCAGTCTATGTTCCTGCGGATGATCTGACCGACCCGTCTCCAGCAACCACTTTTGCTCACTTGGATTCTACTGTCGTACTAAGCAGAGACATTGCGGCGAAAGGCATTTATCCGGCGGTTGATCCTCTGGACTCTACTTCACGCCAGCTAGATCCGCTGGTTATTGGTACCGAGCACTACGATGTGGCGCGGGGCGTGCAGTCAGTTTTGCAACGCTACAAAGAGCTCAAAGATATTATTGCAATTCTTGGTATGGATGAGTTGTCTGAAGAAGACAAGCTGACGGTGGCAAGAGCGCGAAAAATTGAGCGGTTTCTGTCCCAGCCCTTCCACGTTGCCGAGATTTTTACGGGATCCCCAGGTATCTATGTTTCATTAAAAGACACGATTGCGGGCTTTAAGGGTATCTTGGCGGGTGAGTATGATCATCTCCCAGAGCAGGCCTTCTACATGGTGGGCTCTATTGAGCAGGCTGTGGAAAGAGCAGAGAAGCTTTAGGGCTGCGGGGTAGCACGTTATGGCAATGACAATTCACTGTGACATTGTATCTGCCGAGGCTCAAATTTATTCGGGCCTTGTAGAGTTGCTGGTTGCCACGGGCTCTGAAGGCGAGTTGGGTGTGTGTTATGGCCATGCCCCGTTATTGACCGCCCTCGTCCCTGGGCCTGTGCGTTTAGTCGAGCAAGGGGGTGAGGAGCAGGTGTTTTACGCTTCTGGTGGTTTTTTAGAGGTGCAGCGCGATGTTGTCACAGTGTTGGCAGATACAGCGCTTCGAGCTGCTGATGTCGATGAAGCGGCAGCGGAGGAATCACGAAAAGCAGCCGAAGATGCATTGGCTAATCAAAGTGGTGAACTTGATTACGGTCGAGCCTCAGCTCAGCTCGCGGAAGCCTCGGCGCAATTGGCAACCTTGAGAAAGATGAAAGCCCGCGCCGGACGAGGCTAAGAGGTCAAGTAAGAAAGCCGCCTTTCAGGCGGTTTTTTTTGGTCTTCAATTTATCGGTTGGCTGGTAAAGTCTGTCTCTGAGGGAGGGTTTGACTCTGACTACGTTACATAAAGATCTTGAGGTTATTATCTTGGCTGCGGGTCGCGGAACGCGCATGCGATCTGCGATCCCCAAAGTATTGCATACGCTTGCGGGCAGGCACTTGCTGCAGCACGTTATTGATACAGCTCAACAGCTTAACCCTACTGAGGTTCACGTCGTGGTTGGACATGGAGCTGATGCTGTACAGGAGGCCTTAGCCGACCAAGAATTGCATTTTCACCAGCAAACCGAGCAGTTGGGGACGGGCCATGCTGTAGGTTGCGCCTTATCCGGCTGCAAACCCAACACGGTTGTGTTGGTGCTGTTCGGCGATGTACCCCTTATTGCTGCGTCAACACTTGAGACACTCATTGCCGGGGCCCAGCAGCACCCGATTATGTTAGCTGCTCGTCTTGATAATCCTCAAGGCTATGGGCGGGTAGTGCGTGACGAACAAGGCCATTTTCTGTCTGTGGTAGAACAGGCAGACGCGAGTGACACCCAGAAGTTAATCAGTGAGGTCAATACCGGTGTTCTGGCAGCGCCTGTAGAGCAGCTGTCTGAACTTCTGAACCTCGTGGGCAATGATAATGCCCAAGGGGAGTACTACTTACCTGACGTATTAAGTTTAGCGCAGCAACAAGGCACCGATGTTGCCGTCGCGGTAACCGACGACCCCTTGGAAATGTATGGTGTTAATGATCGTTTGCAACTTCAGATTTTAGAGCGCGCGTTACAGTGTCGTCGGGCTGACGCATTGATGACCGCTGGTGTGGCTGTGGCCGACCGTCAGCGTATTGATATTCGAGGCGATTTGGTTTGCGGCACTGACGTTGAGATTGATATCAATGTGATTTT
>CALKNZ010000059.1 GCA_938091995.1 uncultured Luminiphilus sp.
CGAGGCAGGTCGCCACCCCGTTATTGAGGCGGTACTCGAAACACCGTTTATCGCCAATGGCACCCGACTCGACGCGCAGCGGCGCATGCTATTAATTACCGGCCCCAATATGGGCGGCAAATCGACCTACATGCGACAAACGGCACTCATTGCCCTGTTAGCACACGTGGGCGCTTTCGTGCCCGCAAAGCAGGTTCAGTTATCTCCCATAGATCGCATTTTTACGCGCATTGGCTCATCGGACGATCTTGCCAGCGGTCGCTCTACCTTCATGGTAGAAATGACCGAAACTGCCAATATATTGCACAACGCCACGCCTCGAAGCCTGGTGCTCATGGATGAAGTGGGCAGAGGAACAAGCACTTACGACGGTCTGAGTCTTGCTTGGGCGGCAGCGGTGGCACTGGCAACACAGGTCCGCGCATTCACATTGTTTGCCACCCATTATTTTGAGCTCACTCACCTTCCCGAACATCACGATGCCATGGCCAACGTTCATCTCGACGCTACAGAACACGAGGACCATGTGGTTTTCATGCACAACATTCAGGAAGGTCCCGCTAACCGGAGCTTTGGTTTACAGGTGGCTAAGCTCGCGGGCGTCCCCGACAGTGTTCTGGCGCTTGCCCGTGACAAGCTCCGACAGCTAGAAACCGGAAAAATTCTGGTTGAAAACGCTATACCACCCTCCCAGAACGATTTTTTCCTAACGCCCCAGGCCCATCCTGTCGTCGAGAAGCTCGAGAGTTTAAGTCTCGATGAAATTTCACCGAGGGCGGCATTAGAAATACTTTACGAACTTCGCAAACAGTTGTAACCCGTGTATTTCAAAACAGCGCAGAAGGCCGTATCCTTGCGTCGGACCACATGGAGATGAGTAAGCATGACCTTTGTTGTAGGTGAAGACTGTATTAATTGTAAACATACCGACTGTGTTGAAGTATGCCCGGTGGACTGTTTTTACGAAGGCCCCAATTTCTTGGTCATACACCCTGATGAATGCATCGACTGTGCGCTGTGTGAGCCTGAATGTCCTATTGACGCGATTTATTCAGAGGATGAATTACCCGCGGGTCAGGAACAATTTCTTGAATTGAATGCCGAGCTCGCCGACATCTGGCCGAATATCACTGAGAAAAGACCTGCGTTAGAGGGTGCCGAGGAGTGGACAGGTAAGTCTGATAAATTGCCGCTACTACAACGGTAGGCACGACCTTACTGTAGGCAACCAGCAACTTCTGCCACGACATGCCCTCTTTTGAGACCGTACTGGTATTGAGACAGTAGCGATATTCAGACAGCTCTGGCGTACTGCCTTTCAACGACGTGGCAGCAGACGCAGTGGATCTACCGGTTGGCCCTTGCGACGTATCTCAAAGTGTAGCTTGATAGTATCGGTACCTGTGCTGCCCATACGCGCAATTTGTTGCCCGGCACTCACACTTGCGCCTTCAGCAACCAACATCACATCGTTATGGCCGTAAGCGCTGAGAAATTGATCATTGTGTTTTACGATCAGCAGCGCGCCATAGCCCTTAACACCGGTGCCAGCGTAAACCACAACACCTGCTGCGGTGGCATAAATCGGGTCACCACGCTGACCGGCAATATCGATACCTTTATGCAGTACCGGTGAATAAGCGCGCTCTACAAGACCTTTACCGGGCCACAACCAACGACTCACAGGTCCCAGCTTTGCTTCCCCAGCCACTTGCGTCTGGGTTTTGGAGGGCGGGGTCTGCTCGACCGGCTTTGGCTTAGGCTTAGGCTTTGGCTTTGGCTGTGGCTGCGGCTTTACGACAGTCGTGGGAGAACTAGACACCACAACTTTAGGGGAAGCAGCGCTTGCCGAGGCCGGCTGACCTCCCGGCTGAGTACTGGGCTTTGATGCTGTCTGAGCTTTGGGCGCGGACTTCGACTGGGTCTGAACGATGACCTCGGGGGGTGGGTTAACCGTACCAACAACCGCTGATCCGGCTGCCGTCCCGGTTATCTCGGTGGGTGGATGAGGTACAGCATCATTCACCGATTCGGTCGCAACGGAACCTGCAACCGGATCGATAGTACTAAGAGTTTGACCCGGATAAATTAGATAAGGTGGCTCAATGCTATTGGCCCTAGCAAGCAATCGGTAGTCAGCACCGAGACGAAAAGCAATCGCATAAAGGGTATCGCCCTCCTCAACCGTATAGGGTTCACCATGTTCGAGGGCGGCACCGGAACGAGGGGCACTGACCACCTCTGGCTTTAAGACCTGCTGATTACGATCAAGGGCAACACCCTGTCGTGTTTCAATAGGGGCCGGTGGGCTGCTAGCACAACTTATGAGTAAACCCGCGGCGAGGTAGAACAACCCCAGCCTGACAAGGCCCCGACTGTTAAGGGGCATCCGCAGCATGGGCCTTTTCTGAGCGACCCGCCAGGCCCTGCAAAGCAATAACTAAGCTGGCTCCGAACAGCGCACTCAATAGACAGCCGAGTAATTGACTATCGCCCTCAATCGTCTCGTACTCAGCCGGTAAAATCGGTAGCGTCTGGGTCGGACGAGCTTGACCCTCACCATCAATAGTCGTCTGCACCACTTGCTGCCAGGGCCATAGAATAACCAGAGAACCCAGTAAAAACCCCACTAGAAGCGCCAACGTGGTAGCGCGGGCTCGCGCCAAAACAAAACTCAAAAATCGACTAAACACCAGCAATCCCACCCCACAACCGGTGGCAAAAATAAGCAAGGGGAGCAGTTCTCGATTGGCAACAGCGGTAATAATCGGCCCGTACATACCGAGCAAAAGTAAAATAAAACTGCCTGAAATACCGGGTAAGATCATTGCGCAAATGCCGAGCATGCCCGCCACGAAGAAGCCGCCTAAATGCTGCGGAAAGCCAATCCCTGGACCCAAGCCCAAGGTGAGCATAGCGGCTATGCCGAGCAAGCACATGATAACGATGACTGGCGTCAGCCGAGTTATTTCAGTGCGAATGAGTAGCACACTCGATAGTGCAACCAAACCGCAGAAAAATGACCAAACCAAAAGAGGCTGTGTATCCAGTAATAGTTTGAGTATTCCTGCCAGTCCAAAGATAGCAGACGCAATGCCCAACATCAGCGGCAGTAAAAAGGCTGCATCCATATGCCGCCATAGCATCGACCATTGTCCCTTTAACAGCAAACGAAGCGCAGTGGCGTCTGCCGCTGTAATCGCCCCCAAGAGCCGCGGATAAATGCCAGTGATTAACGCGATCGTGCCCCCCGACACTCCGGGCACGAGATCCGCAGCACCCATGGCAACGCCGCGCAGAAAGACGCCCAAGCTTGGCGCATTTATCATCGTTCGACCCCCGGTAACATAGGCACAAAGTTAACCGGCTCAACAATTTCAGTCTCGAAACCGGATTCAGTTGAGTGCACCACAATCAAATCTTGCTCGCGGTTCCCAACCGGCATAATCAAACGGCCGCCCATGGCTAGCTGTTCCAGCAATACCGGTGGTACTTCGTCTGGTGCAGCCGCCGATAAAATAACGTCAAAGGGCCCCTTGTCAGGCCAGCCCGCAAGACCATCGCCAAAGCGCAACTGAACGTTGCGCAGGCGCAATTCCCTGAAACGCTTTCGCGATCGATCCGAAAGACCTTTTATCCGCTCCATGGCAAAAACCTCACCGCAAACTTGAGCCAATATAGCGCTTTGGTAGCCCGAACCACTGCCAATTTCCAGCACTTTAGCGGGGGTACCATTCATCAGCGCAAGCTCTGTCATTCTTGCCACGATGTATGGCTGTGAAAGTGTTTGATTCCAACCTATAGGCAGAGCCGTATCCTCGTAAGCACGATGGGCAAGCGCTTCATCAACAAATAGGTGGCGGGGCGTCGAGCGAACAGCCTCAAGAACTTCAATCGATGTAATTCCCTGCTCAGCCAAGCGCTGCACCAGTCGCTGGCGTGTACGCATGGACGTCATTCCAATGCCTTCACGATCCATAGCTCAGACCTCAGTGCCAGCCTGTGCAGTGAGCAAAGCAACAGCATGACAGGCGACACCCTCTTCCCGGCCAATGTAGCCCAGCATCTCAGTGGTTGTTGCCTTCACATTAACGGCCTGTTGCTCGACCCCAAGATCACTAGCGATGTTTCCGCGCATGGCTTCGGTGTAGGGTGCAATTTTTGGCCTCTGAGCAATGATTGTGAGGTCGACGTTCACAGCGTGCCACTGATGTGAATGCAACAGCGCCACTACGTCTCGAAGCAGCCCTCGACTATCGGCGTCAGCATAGGTCTCGTCAGTATCAGGAAAGTGACGGCCAATATCCCCCAAACCAGCGGCCCCCAGAAGGGCATCACATAAAGCGTGCAGCACAACATCGCCATCGGAATGGGCAACGAGCCCGACCGTGTGGGCAATTTTTTCACCGCCTAGGATGACATGGTCTCCAGGCCCGAAAGCATGAACGTCAAAGCCATGTCCGATTCGCATCATGTTCGCTTCACCGCCCAGGTTTTTAAATAATACTCAGCAACTCTGAGATCGTCGGGTACTGTCACTTTCAGATTGCAGGGTGGCCCTTCCACGATCTGCACATCATATCCTGCTTGCTCCATGGCACTGGCCTCATCAGTAACGGGCAGCGCCTTATCAAGGGACTGCTCTAAGGCAGAGGACAGCTCAGACCAGCGAAACATCTGAGGAGTTTGAGCGCGCCACAGGCTGTCACGGTCAAGAGTTTCTAATACACGCTGGTCGCTTCCCACGCGTTTAATCGTATCACTAACCCGTTGCGCTAAAAGGCCGCCAATGCCGCCCGCTTTTATAGTATCAACAAATCGCTGTAGATCTGCCAAGGGCAAACAGGGCCTAGCCGCATCATGCACGAGAACCCAATCATCCAGTGCCGCGATGCCGGCAAGGCTGCGAAGACCCGACAGTACCGAGTCAGCGCGCTCTGCTCCTCCCGGTGCGCGGGAAACTCTGGGGTCACTGAGACTCAAAATCTCATCAGCTCTTCTATCTGCGGGATCAACAACAACGACAATGCCACGAACGTCAGGGCAAGCAAGAAGGGCACGCAAGGCGTATTCCAGTATCGTAGTGCCGGCAATGCGGAGATACTGTTTAGGCACCTCTGCAGCCATGCGTTGACCTGACCCCGCCGCAGGAACCACGGCCCACAAACTACTCATGGTTGCTGTGACACCGGCTCCGAAGGCTCTACAAACTGGTAGTAGGCTTCATCTTCTTTGATCAATCCCAACTCCTCCCGAGCATGCTGCTCCACCGCAACATGGCCATTTTGAAGCTCTAAGACCTCGTGCGCCAGGCGATCGTTACGGGCCTTAAGCTCAGCGTTGCGCGCTTCCTCGATCACTATTTTTTCCTGCAGTCGCGCGCCTTCAGCAATTCCACCATCACCAAACCAGAGCCGATATTGGAGAAACAACATCAGCCCTAGCAATACGGTAGCTAAGATACGCTGCCCCATTAGCTTCGACTAAATTCGGCGCGACCACGATAGGGAGCCGTCAGTCCCAACGCAGCTTCAATGCGTAGCAGCCGATTGTATTTAGCGACACGGTCGGAGCGACACAGTGATCCGGTTTTTATTTGTCCGGCACCCGTACCCACAGCGAGATCGGCAATAGTGGCATCTTCTGTTTCTCCAGACCGATGGGAAATCACCGCGGTGTAACCTGCGTTACGAGCCATGGTGATAGCATCCAAGGTTTCAGATAACGAACCGATCTGATTGAATTTGATTAAAATTGAATTGCCGATATTTTCTCGAATACCGCGCTCTAATATTTTTGTATTCGTTACGAAAAGATCATCACCCACCAGCTGAATCCGATCTCCAAGTTTTTGTGTCAGCGTTGCCCAGCCGTCCCAATCCGATTCGTCCAGACCGTCTTCAATAGAAATAATCGGATGCTGGCGACACAAATCCCCCAGGTAATCGGCAAATTCACTGCTGTTAAATTGTCGCCCTTCACCCTGGAGGTCGTAGAGTCCATCTTTGTAGAACTCTGAGGCAGCGCAATCGAGGGCCAGAGTAATATCAGAATCTAGTTTGTAGCCTGCAACCTCGACGGCCTCGGCAATGATATCTAGTGCTGCCGCATTGGATGGTAGGTTAGGCGCGAATCCTCCTTCATCACCAACCGCTGTTGCCAGTCCTCGCGCAGACAAGACTTTCTTCAAATGGTGAAAGATCTCGGCTCCCATGCGCAGCGCGTCAGCAAAAGTAACGGCGGAAACAGGCTGAATCATAAATTCCTGTATATCGACGTTGTTGTCAGCGTGCTCACCGCCGTTAAGAATATTCATCATCGGCACGGGCATCGTCATCTGCTGATTACCGGACAAATTGGCAATATGCTGATAAAGCGGAATACCACTCGCCGAGGCAGCAACCTTTGCCGCCGCAAGTGACACCGCCAATATAGCGTTGGCGCCAAACTCACCTTTATTGTCGGTGCCGTCAGCCTCAATCATGCGCTGATCAATGCCCCGCTGATCGCAGGCATCGTGCCCCAGCAATAAATCGCGAATGGGGCCATTGATGTTGCCAACCGCTTTCAAAACGCCTTTACCCAGGTAGCGTTTAGGGTCGTTGTCGCGTAATTCCAAAGCCTCTCGGCTACCGGTGCTGGCTCCGGAAGGTGCACAAGCAACACCTACCGCGTCATTGTCGAGGGTGACTTCAGCCATTACCGTGGGATTACCCCGTGAATCCAATACTTCGAAAGCACGTACGTCGACGATCTCGCTCACTTAAGGTACTCCAGTTACAGTTAGTTAATTGTCAGGTGAGGCAGGGCTTTTGCCATCGCATCGACAGCTTTGATCTGCTCAAGAAAAGGCTCGAGAAGCGGCAGGGGCAATGCACTAGGCCCATCGCATAGCGCTTTATCGGGCTCAGGGTGTGCCTCTAAAAACAAACCAGCGAGACCTACCGCCATACCGGACCGCGCCAATGATAAGACCTGCTGCCTGCGGCCACCCGAGGCACTCTGCCCTGGATCTCGACGCTGTAAGGCATGGGTGACATCAAAGATAAGCGGCAACCCGCCGGTCACACGCTCCATAACGCCGAAGCCAAGCATATCAACGACAAGGTTGTCGTAGCCAAAATTGCTGCCACGCTCACACAGTAATAGCTGATCGTTGCCGCACTCTCGAAACTTATCGACGATATGAACCATTTGTTCAGGACTTAGAAATTGCGGTTTTTTAATATTTACCACAGCCCCGGTATTCGCCATCGCCTGAATCAGATCGGTTTGGCGCGCTAAAAAAGCCGGCAGTTGAATGATGTCGCAAACCTCAGCAGCGGCGGCGGCTTCTTCAGGCGCATGTACATCGGTCAAGATGGCAACATTGAGCGCACGCTTCACGGCTTCCAACTGCTTCAGCCCCAACTCCAACCCAGGCCCTCGGTAAGACTTTACAGATGAGCGATTGGCTTTGTCATAGGACGCTTTAAAAACTAGAGGAATCGACAGGCGCTGACAGACCTCCTGATAATGCCCTGCGACATCGACAGCAAACTGCTCGCTTTCAAGTACGTTGATCCCACCGACAAGAACAAAAGGCAAATGATTGCCAAAACGAATATCACGGACGGCGACAGTAACGGGAGTATCAGTCACCGCTCAACTCACAACCTTTGCGGGTGATCGACCTTCAGTCTGCGCCAGTGCGGCTTCGATATAGCTGGTAAACAAAGGATGACCTCCCCTGGGCCTTGAGGTGAATTCAGGATGGAACTGACAAGCCAAAAACCAGGGATGGGACGGCAACTCAACCATCTCAACCAACTCATGATCCTGCGACCAACCTCCTACGCGAAGGCCGGCTGCCTCAATTTGGGCGACGTAATTGTTGTTGATCTCATAGCGATGCCGATGCCGCTCGCGAATTTCCGAGACACCGTAAACCTGCTGAGCAAGGCTCCCCTCTACCAAGTGGCAGGTTTGCGCCCCAAGACGCATAGTGCCGCCCAAATCTGACTGCTCATCCCGCCGCTCCAAACTGCCGTCGGCATCCTGCCACTCGGTGATCAACGCGACCACAGGATGAGGGGTTGCCGGCTCCATTTCCGAGGAATGTGCCCCGGTAAGACCGCAGACATGCCGACCGTATTCAATCATGGCCATATGCATACCGAGGCAAATACCCAAAAATGGAATGTTGTTTTCCCGAGCGTATCGAACCGCCTCGATTTTTCCATCGATACCACGATCGCCAAAGCCACCAGGGACCAAAATTGCGTCAAGGTTGTTCAACAGCGAGACGCCCTTGGACTCAATATCCTCAGCATCGATGTATTGAATATCGACTTTGGCCAAGGTCTGCAGCCCCGCATGATGCAATGCCTCGTTGAGCGACTTGTAGGCGTCGGCTAGGTCGACATATTTACCCACCATGCCAACTGTGACGGTGCCACGGGTTTCACTAAACTCCCGTTCGATAACGTCATCCCACTCTGACAGATCAGCGGCCGGGCTATCGAGCTGAAACTGTTCCAGTACGTAGTCATCGAGACCATTGGCATTTAAGTTTCCGGGGATTTTATAAATTGAATCGGCGTCTAACAGTGGAATGACCGCTCGAAATTCGACATTGGTAAATAAAGAGATTTTGCGACGCGCGCCCTCATCAACATCGACAGCGCAGCGACACAGCAGAACGTCGGGCTGAAGACCAATTGAACGCAGCTCCTTAACCGAGTGCTGGGTGGGCTTGGTTTTAATCTCTCCCGCTGTCGCTATATAGGGAATTAGCGTGAGGTGCATGAGCAAGGCCCGGGTCGGGCCCAACTCCAGTTTGAGTTGTCGAACAGCCTCTAGAAAGGGCTGACTTTCAATGTCACCCGCGGTACCGCCCACTTCCACAACCGCCACATCAGCACCATCAGCGCCCTCAACGACTCGGCGTTTGATTTCATCGGTAACGTGGGGGATCACTTGTACCGTGCCGCCTAAGTAGTCGCCACGGCGCTCTTTGCGCAGAACGGCATCGTAGACCCGTCCGGTGGTGAAATTATTGCGCTTGCTCATGGTCGTTCGGGTAAAGCGCTCGTAGTGTCCTAAATCCAAATCGGTTTCGGCACCATCATCGGTGACAAACACCTCACCGTGCTGAAAGGGGCTCATCGTGCCGGGATCAAGGTTTATGTAGGGATCCAACTTGAGTAGCGTGACTTTCAAGCCCCGCGCCTCTAACACCGCGGCGAGAGAGGCCGCAGCAATACCTTTGCCAAGGGAAGAAACTACCCCACCTGTAACGAACACATAACGCGTCATGCCGACCACCGTTGCAAGGGCGAACCCCAAGAGGTTAAAGCCGTTGGTGCCAGCGCCCTAGGGGCTCTTGTCACCTGAACTCAGATGGGAAGTCAGTCTATCATCTAGCCGCGATGCACTCAATTACGTGATGAAGATTTAATCGGTTGCCACAGGGGCACAAGGCCCTCTGAAGCATGCGATTCGCCACCCTTCAGACCCCACAGTGCGCCGATCACAGGTATGTATAACGGCACCTCATCTCGGCAATAAATCGGCAATCTTGGCCGCCACCAAGGCGGAATATTGCGGATCTGGCACAAGGATGCAAAATCTCGAGTCTGCTGAGGGTCCAACTTAAACCCCTCCCCCGCAAAGCGGTAACGCACATTGACGGCCTCTCCCCGTTTAAAACCCACGCCATCAGGACCGGGACCCCAACTTACTGCCCCCCAAGCACCTGCACAGGGTTCACCAGCAATGAGGGCTGTTGGCAATGGCGGTTGTTCGAGAGCGGCTTTGGTCATGCTGATCAGACCTCGCCAAGCGCGCAACGTAACGCGCTCGATATCGATTTCCGGGCAGCGATCGGCCCTCGCCTCATAACACTGGCGAACAAACTCGGTAAGCCGTACAGCCGCAGGAACGTCCAAACACAGCTCAGAGAGCCAACGGTGTAATGCAGACGCCAACTGACGGCGACTATCATGGGAATCCTCCAAGCAGTCATAAGCCAGCGCGGGTTCTCCCATGACGTTCTCAGTTAACGTCAAAGGCTGCTCGCTTTGTTGCCGGAGAAAATCTGACTGTAATTCGGTCGCTCGCCTTATGGACTCGCGGTAACCCGGCCATCGCTGGCCTAACCTAGGTAAAATGTCGCTTCTCAGGAACCCTCTATCAAAGCGCTCATCGTAATTGCTAGGATCCATAACATAGGTAAGGGCGTTACTGTCTGCCCAGTGTTTGATGACTGAACGCGCCACCCCGAGCAAGGGTCGAGATAAGCTTCCAGCGCCGAGCTTCCGACGCCTGGGCATACCGGCCAGTCCTTTAGGGCCAGTCCCACGGAATAAGCGCTGCAGAACGGTTTCTACCTGATCGTCGGCGTGATGGGCGAGTAAGAGGACTTCCCTAAGCCCCAACTCTTGTCGGAAAACGTCGTATCGAGCAGTTCTAGCAGCGGCCTCGATACCTTTACCTGCGTCGGTAGCAGGGATAACTCGATACACCTTCAACGCAATGGATAGATGCTC
>CALKNZ010000060.1 GCA_938091995.1 uncultured Luminiphilus sp.
TAGGTTCCTTCGGGTATTGGCGGGATGGTAATGCTGGCACCCGCTGACACGTCAACGACAGCAAAGCTGTAGTAGCTGTCGCGGTTCATACGCACCACCGGTTGGTCATTGGTCGGTGTCAGCTGACGAGCGTGGTTGAGAACATTGACGGGTGCGCGGGACTGGGCAATCAGCAGCTGTCTGGAGGTCTCTATTGTGGGGTAATCCTCGGGAGCGACCTCCAGACCATTGGGGTCAAAGAACGCGTCAATAGTGGTCACGGGTGCGCTTAGCACCTTGAGGCTGATGAGCAATGTTGCAGTGGTTGTGGCTAACAACATAGTGCAAAGGCCAGAACGTACGTCGCTGCTGGAGTTCATGGTGGCTTTCCTGAAAAAATTGACGAGCGCAAATCTAACACCTTCATCTTAGGTTAATCCAGCGCTTCTTACTGGATGTGTGATTGCTCGCAAAGCGCGCTTATTAGGCTTGGTACTGGCGGTTATCTATGCACTGCTGATCGAAGACTTTCGTCCCTTTATACTGAAACTTCCGGAGAGCCTGTTGCGTTGATTTTGTGAAATTTTAGTTAGGCGTAATCTGCTTCAAATTTGGCTATTCCAATCGGGTCATTCCGATAAGGGATCTCCGACGGTGTCAACAAACAAGTGGCTTGCTTATCGGACCTCCTATCTGGCACCTTGTGGCACAGAGGATTGTTTATGCAGCTAGAAAATAAAGTATCAATCGTGACTGGCGCAGCACGTGGTTTGGGGCGAGCCTATGCCGAAGCGCTGGCCGGGGCGGGTTCAGCCGTATTGGCTTGTGACGTCAATGACTGTGACGAAACAGTCGAGGCTATCGTACGAGGGGGTGGCAAAGCTGTGTCAGCAACCGTGGATATCACTGATATGGCAAGCTGCACTGCAATGGCAGACATGGCCCGGCAGTCTTTTGGTCAGATAGACGTTCTAGTTAACAACGCAGCGCTTTATGGCGGTCTCAAAGGCGCGCGATTTGAATTGTTGGAGGAAGCTCAGTGGGATGCGGTGATGAACGTCAATGTAAAAGGCGTTTGGAATGCCTGTCGCGCGATAGTACAGCCCATGCGTGATTCGGGTGGTGGTTCTATTATTAATATTGCTTCACTGGCAGCAGTTTATGGTTTGCCCTATGGCTTGGACTACGTGGCCTCTAAGGCAGCAGTGATTGGTATGACCCGGGGTATGGCGAGAGAGCTAGGTCGTGATCGTATTCGAGTCAATGCGGTGGCACCCTCAGCGGTTATGACAGAGGGCACGGAGGAGTTTTTTGGCGAGAAATTGGAAAAGGCCAAAAAAGTGATCGCTTCCGGTCAGGTGATACCGCGTAATCTCGAGACCAGCGACGTCACCGGTACCGTACTGTACTTGGCTTCTGATGCGAGTGCTTTTGTCACCGGCCAAACCCACATGGTCGATGGCGGTTCTTGGTTTTTATAGCATGAGTGATGAGCCGCAGTACGATGATATTCGGGCAGGTGTAAAACGCCTCTGCGATGAGTTTCCCGGGGCGTACTGGCGGGATAAAGACGAACAGCGCAGTTATCCGGTCGAGTTTGTCGAAGCGTTGACGGCTGCAGGGTATCTGTCAGTCATGATTCCGGAAGTCTATGGCGGAGCAGGATTACCTTTAGGTGCTGCTTGCGCGATTCTCGAAGAAATTCACCGCAGCGGCTGCAACGGAGGCGCCTGTCATGCACAAATGTACACCATGGGCACCCTGCTACGTCATGGTAGTGAGGCGCAGAAACAGCGCTACCTTCCTGAGGTCGCCAGTGGCGCCCTGCGCTTACAAGCCTTTGGAGTGACCGAGCCCAATAGTGGGACCGACACGACACGTATTCGTACTCACGCGGTACAAGACGGTGATGACTATGTCGTCAATGGTCAGAAAATTTGGATTTCACGCGCAGAACACTCTGACCTTCTCGTGTTGTTAGTGCGAACAACACCAAGGGAAGACTGCGCGAAGCGCTCAGACGGCATGTCTGTTCTACTGGTTGATATGCGCACAGCACTCGGACGTGGCCTGACAATCAAGCCCATTAAAACAATGATGAATCACGGGGCAACCGAACTTTTCTTTGATGATTTGCGAGTGCCAATCGCTAATCGAATCGGTGAGGAAGGACAGGGGTTTCGCTATATCCTCGACGGGATGAATGCGGAGCGCATTTTGATTGCAGCTGAGTGCATTGGTGATGCCAAATACTTTGTTGAGGCGGCGGCAAAATATGCGTCAGAGCGCGAGGTTTTCGGCGCGCCTATCGCCACAAACCAAGGGGTGCAATTTCCTATTGCACGAGCTCACATTCAGGCTGAAGCCGCTGCGGGTATGGTATCGCGAGCGGTTGATTTATTTGAGGCCGGCCAGTCTTGTGGCTCTGAAGCTAATATGGCCAAACTTTTAGCTTCTGAGGCTTCCTGGGCTGCTGGAGACACTTGTATTCAGACTTACGGAGGGGCGGGTTTTGCCACTGACTACGATATTGAACGTAAGTTCCGTGAAACCCGGCTCTATCAGGTGGCGCCTATCTCAACTAATCTCATATTGTCACACGTTGCGACTCACGATCTCGGTATGCCTAAGTCGTTTTGACGGTGGACTGTCGCCGAGTGGATCCATTAGATGCATTCAATGTCCACCGGGTTATTGCTCACGTCGTGACGCGGCAGACACCGCTTTATAAATTTCAACACCACAAAAGGTACGCTAATGACTGATCGACCGTTTGATATTGTTCTCTTTGGGGCTTCAGGTTTTACAGGCGAATTAGTCGCGGAGTATCTTGCGAATCATGCGTCTAACGTTCGCTGGGCTATTGCTGGGCGAAACGCCACTAAATTAGAGCGTGTGCGAGATCGACTCGGTCAACCTGATTTACCAATTTTGGTTGCAGATAGCGACGATGTTGCCGCTTTGACTGCCATGGTCGAACAAACCCGGGTGATTATTTCTACCGTGGGTCCCTATGCGCAATATGGAACCCCTTTACTTGAGGTCTGTGCTCAACAAGGGACACATTACTGTGATCTCACCGGTGAAGCGCAGTGGATGGCTGAGGTTTATGAGCGTATCGATCCCATTGCGAAAAGCAGTGGGGCTCGTCTAGTACACTGTTGCGGATTTGACTCCCTGCCGTCGGATCTCTCGGTGTATTTTTTGCAAAAGGCCTTTAAGGCCCAGTTTGGTCAGTATGCAGAGGTCGTTACTGGGCGCATGGGCCGTTACTCGGGAGGGGTGAGTGGGGGGACAGTCGCCAGCATGATGCTGGTGAGTGAACAAATCATGAAGGATGCTGCGCTTCGCAAGCGACTGATGGACCCCTATGCCTTATATCCCGAAGTGATAGAAGCGGGCCTTGATAAACCTGATCAGATGGGTATCGCATGGGATGAAACTTTTGAGTCCTGGACGGGACCTTTTATTATGGCTGCGATCAATACTAAGGTTGTGCGCCGCTCTAATGCTCTGGCCGGGCTGCCTTACGGTAAAAACTTTCGTTACGATGAAGCGCAGCTTTGCAACGGGCGCTTTTCTGCATTGATCTCGTCGATTGCTATTGGTGCTGTCATGGGAGGCGCATTATTTAGACCGACGCGTGCTTTGCTTAAACGCTTTCTGCCCGATCCCGGCGAAGGGCCGGATGCTAAAGCCCGTGAAAATGGATTCTTTGAATTTTGGGCCCATGGTGTCGCAGGTGCTGACAAGCAGAATAATTTGCGTGTGAAGGTGACGGGTAAACGCGACCCCGGTTATGGCGCGACCTCACGAATGCTGGCTCAGGCGGGGCTCTGTTTGGCGCAAGATACCCTCGATGTGGGCGGCGGTATTTGGACCCCTGCAACAGCTTTTCCCGATCAGTTGATTGGCAGGCTGGCTAACGTCGATGTGCATTTTCAAGTTGTCGAATAGAGGGGGCAACCCGCAGCGGGAGTCATGTTGAACGGGTGGCGTTTTGTCGTTTAAGGAGGTCTTAAGCGACTTAAAAACCTGAAACCCCGGAGGGGTAAGCCGATGCGTCACCTTCAATAGCACTGCCATTGGTCACGCGCAGTATCGCTTCTTCCATAATCGAGAGACCTTCTCGCAATGTGGCTTCATCCATGTTCAGCGCAGGGTACAAACGAATCGTATCCTCATGATCTGATATTGCCCAGACTCCGCGCTCCAACATTTCTCCTCGAATCGCCCTTGCCGCCCACCAGTTTTCTGCATCCGGATGCATCTGCTCGGTGGCATTAAAACTCACTCCCATGAGCAGCCCGCTGCATCTAATTTGTCGCACGATGTCGTACTGCTCCCATCCCGACATAATGTCGCGCGCAATTTCGCCCAATTTTTTGGCATGGGCAACAATCCCATCTCGCTCATATATTTCCAGTGTTTTTAAGGCGGCGGCGCAGCCCGCAGGGGAGCCCGCAAAGGTTGAACCCGAATTGAAGTGGGGATTGTCTCCCAAAATATCGTCTCTGGCAGAGATCCCTGCCAGGGGGGCGATACCCCCGGATAAATTTTTCCCATAGACTAAAATATCTGGAACGACATCATAATGTTCGATTGCCCACATCTTTCCGGTGCGACCCACGCCTGTCAGTACCTCATCACTAATCAGCAGCCAGTCGTTACGATCACATATGCCGCGCAAACCCTGAATAAACCCTTTTGAGGGAATCCAATTGCCCCCTTCAGCAAGGCCAGGCTCAATGAGCACGCCGGCAATGTTATCCGCGCTAGCCACAGTCTCGGGGATCTGCTTTTCGAGGTACCAAAGGCAGAAGTCGACGTATTGCTGAGATGTCATGCCCGCAGGAATATGATCACTAAAAGGATAGGGTGCTCGAATAACTCCACCCCCCCAACCCTCAAGATAGGCAGCAGACTCGCCACTTAGGCCACTGAGTACCTTCCCGGCCAGAGAATTACCGTGGTAGGAGGCGCCAAAAGTCACGATATAGCGACGTTGAGTATGGGTCAGGGCTAAGTGAACCGCAGCCTCGGCAGCCTCGGTACCCGACACTTCATAGTTGGTTCTGGGCAGGGCGTTCTTGGGCATAACGGCTGCGAGGCGCTCGGCGAGTTCATAGCGCAGTGGGTGGTCAAAGTGAAAGCCGTAACGTCGATTGGCGGCTTCGACAACATCCAGAATTTCTGGGTGGCAATTGCCCAATGGGTTCGTAGCCCAGCCGTTTTGAAAATCGATATAGCGCCGGCCGTCTAAATCCCAAACATAATCGCCCGCGGCTTTGTCGATAACAATTTGTCGAACGGGCCTGAAACCTCGGGATCCGGCTTTTTGTTTATCCTCATCAAAGCGCAGTCCGTTTTTAAAAAGCGGAATGCCTCGGCGTAGTGCCTCTTTTGTTTTGGGTCCTGGAAACGGTTCGCCCATGGCGCTGCTCCTGCGATCTTTGACGCGTCGAGTTTAC
>CALKNZ010000061.1 GCA_938091995.1 uncultured Luminiphilus sp.
CCCCGGAACCACATGGGATCCAGCAGCATCATGTTCTGCAGCAACCAAACGGTGGCGCTAACCACGACTGCCACACCGAAAAGCTCACCCAGCATCATCCATAATGTGCGTCGATAACCCTCCGAAATGCCCAGAGAGAACGCCAACATCATGCACATACCGGGAGTCAGCGACACAATGGCAATGGTGGGAATAAACAACATCAACAGTTCTGGTTTCATGTTAAAACAACAACTTAAGTAATTGGCAGAAAGACGATGGGGCCTGGCACATGATCAAAATACACGACTTTTTAATGCAGGTTATTGAATTCAGCGCTTTGCTGGTGGCCACGCTAATACTAGCGGGTCTGGTCACAGTCGTCGTGCTCTACATTCTAGACGTCACCCAAACTCAGCAAGCAATTCGCAGAAATTATCCAGTGATTGGCCGGTTTCGCTACCTTTTTGAGCACCTAGGCGTCTTCTTCCGGCAGTATTTTTTCGCTATGGATCGTGAGGAGCTACCCTTTAACCGCGCTCAGCGTGGCTGGATCGCCAGAGCGGCTAAAGATATTGACCACACCATTGCCTTTGGATCGACCAAGCCGATTCATACCCCGGGCGACATCTTATTTCTCAACAGTGCCTTCCCTAAGCTTGATGAGGAAACCCAACTCTCAGAGAAAACACCCCTGTGCTTTGGAGACGGATACGCTCGCGCTCCCTATGAGACTCATTCGGTCTTTCACATTTCCGCCATGAGTTATGGCGCGCTATCTGCCCCCGCCATTCAGGCCCTATCAATGGGGGCGGCAAAAGCCGGTATTTTGCTGAACACAGGCGAAGGTGGTCTTGCCCCCTTTCACCTTCTAGGCGAATGCGATCTGGTCTTCCAAATTGGTACGGCAAAATATGGCGTTCGCAATACTGATGGAACCCTCAGCGATGAAAAACTCCAAGAAGTTGCCTCCCATAAGTCAGTAAAAATGTTTGAAATAAAACTGTCCCAAGGTGCAAAGCCCGGCAAAGGCGGCATTCTCCCTGCGGAAAAGGTCACCGAGGTTATTGCGAGCACCCGTGGCATCCCTATGGGGCAGGATTCCCTCAGTCCTAATCGACACACCGATATCAGCTCAGTCGATGACCTATTGAGCATGATCCACCGAGTCAGGCAGATAACCGGGCGGCCAGTAGGCATCAAGTTTGTACTAGGGCAACCCGAATGGCTGGACGATCTGTGTCATAGCATTCAGGCACGCGGACTAGATTACGCACCGGATTTTGTTACCGTCGACAGCGCAGATGGTGGTACTGGCGCTGCGCCGCAAAGTTTAATGGACAACGTGGGATTGCCCGCCGACAGTAGCCTACCCTGGGTGGTTGATAAACTGATTGAATACGGGCTCAGGACACGCATTAAAGTCATGGCCTCGGGGAAGATGAGTACTCCGTCGGGAGTGGCTGCCGCACTTTGCTTAGGTGCAGACAGCGTAAATACGGCCCGAGGATTCATGTTCGCGTTGGGCTGCATTCAAGCCTTACAGTGCAATAAAAACACCTGCCCAACGGGCATTACTACCCATGATCCTAAATTGCAAAAGGGTCTTGATCCCGAACTCAAAGCCATACGCGTTGCGAACTACGCGAGAAATCTTTTACATGAGGTGGGGGTGGTCGCGCACAGCTGCGGTGTTGTAAACCCTTACGAATTAGGGCGGGAGCATGCCTATTTGGTGACCGCCAACGGGCTGCCACAGCGACTGACTGACCGCTACCCCTCAACGGCTACAAAGAGTCAAAGCTAGGCCATTGCGCTTGCAGTTTCTTGCCCTGGGGAATGTCCTAAAACCTGCTGCTTTCACGCTGCTGGGCACCCTTTTATTGACCATGGTTTTAGGCTACGGCGCACTTGAACAACGAACAAGGGCCCTCGCAGACTCTGCTCAAGACATGGTGTCAACAAACCTCTCCCTAGCCACGATGCTGCACTTTAGGAATAAATCGGCGACTGAAGAAGCGCTGGCTAGAAAACTCGCACTTGAAATACATCCCCAAAAATTATGGCTGAGAGCCATCCATGTTGATGGCGAGCTAGTGGCCACGGCTTCGGCAGGTGAGCCAGAGCAGGGCACAACCTCATTTATCAGGGCATCTCACAATCGGTTAGAAGTGCTCACGGCCTTTGAATTATTTTCCCACAACGCAGCGACCCACTATCAGGGGGAGCTAGCGGCCATACCCTTCATGAACACATTACTCGTTATATCGGCGCCGGTTTTCTCTCCCATTGATCCCCTGCGCACCGACGTGACGCGCTCCGCTTATCAGCAGGCGCAGTCATCAGTAGGCGAGCAACCGCAGCACTATGTAGCAGGTTATATTGAACAAGCTATATTTCTGGGTGATATTCTCGCGTCCATAAAGCCGACCCTTTTATTAGCACTCACGATTTCAGCGCTGATCAGCTGCGGCACCTTAGTCCTATACTATTTGACCGTGCACCGCGCTAATTCACAGACGGCTCAGCTTGCAAACCTCATCGAGAGAACGGGTGAAGACGGGTTAGCTGAAAACGTTATAACAATCACCTCACAAGATCCTAACCTTCAGCAAATCACATCAGCTTTTAACCAGCTCGCTGATGATTACAACAAACTGTATTTTCGCGGAGAGATGGCTTACTCCACCCTGGAAGAAACCGGGTCACAACACCCCTACGAAAATTACTTTGATCCAATAACAGCCCTTCCCTGCCATCAATTGTTATTGGAAAAAATGACTCTGCTGATGGATATAGCGGCGAGGGAGCGGCGCTATGTGGGACTGGTACTTTTAGAGGTGAGTAATATTGGGACAATTCTTAGAACAAAGGGCCGCGACGCCAGCGACAATGTGCTGCGTGAAATTAAGACCCGTATTGTAAAGTCCGTACGTAAGTCAGACATTATTAGTCGCGGTTACGACGCGCATGGAGCGGCAATACTTGATGCAGATCAGTTCTGTATCGTCCTCCACGGGATTGCTAGCATTGAGGGCGCCCGCGCCGCGGCAGAACGCTTGCTAAATACACTTTCGGTACCTATAAGCGATGATCTGACACTTCAAGTTTTAGCCTCGGTTGCGGTCGCACCGCAACATAGCGAAACCTCAGAGGGGCTAATTGGGGTGGCCAAAGCCAGCCTCAACATGGCACGGGATTCGAGCACGTCAGCTATCATCGTATGCTCTGAACAGCGAGATGACTAAGATAAAGGCTTGCAACTAAAATTTCTTTAATCACTAGCAAGCCCAGGTGCGTAACGCGCCCTAGCTGACTTCACTTTGCTTAACGCTTTGACCCATAGTGTCGATATGCTGATCGTTAAACAATATTGATATAGCCCAGAAATTCCCGCCGTGCAGTGTGGCCGAATTCAGCAGCCTATTGCGAAGTCATAGCAAGAACACCAAGTATCATATCCTGTGGCTATCGGCTTAGGCTCGGCCCTGACTTTGGCATGCCGAATACTCTCGAAGCACTAGAAGCACTACCTAATACTCTCGAAGCACTAAAGTAGGGTCGCGGTGCCTATTAAGATTGCTCGTTCTCGATCTGTGCACCAGCTTCACTCAACTCTGCCTTGCGAGCCTCTTGAACCTGATTCATGCAATCTCGAAAGCTGTCGACGACTTTATCGACCCCTGATGGGTTGAGCCCGCCAGTATTGCCCGCGACAGAAAATGTTGAGTAAACAGCGCCAGCGGTTAACAGCGACCATGAAATGACGTGTATTGGAACGCCACTGTCTTTCATTTCATTAGCCAAAGTGATGAACCGGTTAGTGGCTTGCATTTGCTGGTCTTGATCGGACATTGCGCGGTAGCTCCCATGAGTTGGTCGAAAATTATAGCAGAGCCTGAGGGACGGCTCATCTAGTGCGTCAGTTTGTTGTGGTGGCTTGGGGCATGCTGTAAATTCTCTGACGTCACCCTTTCGATCCAAACGTATGCATGCAAGCAACCCAGTAATGCTAGCCCGAATCCCGCTAGCCCAGCCTCGACTTGGGCGAGTGCTGGGATGTGCGCTGCTTTTCAGTGTCAGTGTTAGTGTGAGTGCAGAGACTTTAGTTTCCGGCGAAATCAGCCTCGGCTACGAATATGATAGCAATGTCAGCGTCGATGAATTGGATAGAAGTGCCAGCGTTGGGGATGGCGGCGTCCTTTTTGCCGCGGATATTTCTCTAGATCACGACTTAACCGATAAAACGTCTGCCTCCGCCTCCTATGGTTATTCGCGTATTGACTATCAGGATTTTGAATTCTTGAATCGAGAAACCCATATGTTGGGGGGCAACATAAGCTCAAAATGGGACAAGGTAACCGCCGGTATTAACTATTTTTATATCAATGCGCGACTGGACGGCAATGATTTTCTAACCTATCACCGAGCATCGCCGTCCCTATCGGGATTTGTCAGTAAAAGATGGTTCCTCCGTGGGGCGTATGTTTTTGGTGACAAAACAATCGCTAAGAGACCTGGCCGTGATGCCCAGAATCATGGTGCAGAATTAGATGGGTATTACTTTTGGCGTGGCCTACGTCGGTATATCAATCTGGGTTATGTCTATCGGCAAGAAGATAGTCAGGCAGCACGATTTAAGTACGAGGCCCACCAATTTAAGCTTAGAGCCGTGCAACGGTTCGAAGTCTTCTCAAAATTAGCAATCCTAGAACTCGGCTTACGCTACGAAGATAGGAACTATAGCGACCCCACCCCTAGCATTGGCGAACGCCGCCGCGACGAAAGATTCAGAGCTTCGATAGAGTTCGACCTCCCCGTAACGGACCGTATCAACTGGACAATGTACGGTGGGTATAGCGACTACCTATCCAACCTGCCCTCGGCAGATTATGATCAGTCCGTCGTAGGAACCCGAATTGAACTCACGTTCTGACGTCCTAAAGGGTTAGCAAACCGTAGCCATAGATATCGTCACGGCCCGGAGGACCGATATCCGTTGCCGCCGCATATAATCTGGCAATCACATCGATACCTGGCTCCTGGTGTTTTAATAACGCTGCGGCTGTAACGGCAAAAGGAACCGCAAAAGAGGTACCCGATGACGATGCATATCCACCACCGGCTACCGCATGTCGTAGATTCACCCCCGGCGCAGCAAGCGCTAGGTAATCACCACGATTTGCCAGTCGAAAAGCCCGCCCGCGCTGATCTACTGCGGTCACCGCGACCACGCTTGTATAAGCCGCTGGATACTGCGGTCTAGCCATAGGACCACCATTACCCGCTGCCGCTAGGACCATAACACCCTGCTCTGCGATACGTCGCAGGGCCACCTCTAGAAGGCGGTTAGGAGGCCCCGCCAAGCTTAAATTTATGGCATCAACCTCCGATGATAATAGCCAATCTAGGGCACGCACTAGGCTCACAGTGCTGGCAATTTCGCCACGATCATCGTCCCACTCAAATACAGCGGCAGCAAAGAGTTCCGCCTCTGGAGCCAAGCCTCGCAGCGGCCCCACATTCGCCGCTAAAATTGACGCAATGGCGGTGCCGTGAGAATTGGGTAAATTTTCAGCAACCGCAAAAGGTCTGGATTCAATATTTGCCGACGCAAAAGCGGGATGCTTAGTATCAACAGCGCTGTCAACAATGCCAATACGCAGGTTCATCGTCGCCAAAGCGTCGGGAAATGCCATGGCTTCCAACGGCGAAATACCGGCCTCATCGCTTGTTAACTCCGGCGTTCCAGCGGTGTAGATGTGATTTAAATCTACTTGGGCGCGACCCGAACCGACGACATCTATAATACCGTCTCGAGTTGTCGAAATATCGAAGCTCGCAGGCGCGGCGACTTCAGCTAACCGAAGGCCCAAACCTGGCAGCTCTGTAAACTCATCAAAAATATAGCCCTCGTTGGCCAAGTCGTCGAAAACATTCGGCTCGGCCATGACTAACCACTGCCCCTGATGGATTCTACGGGCATCGACATCGATCTCCACCTCAATAGCGTCAAGCATTTCATCGACTTCGGCCGAAATCCGACCCTCAGCGCTCTGAATGGCGATCGCTTCCGCGGCGACAATAGCGTCTGCCTCAGCCTGCTGGGCACTCAGCTCTCCAAGGCCGCTTTCAGTAGCATTAGACACATCTGTTTCTACTTCCGATGCTGCGGCGTCTGCGACTTCCTCCTCGACTACGTCATCAACTGAATCAGCAACCTGCTCTTCAGATGACTCTTCGACCACTTCATCGACCGAATCAGCGACCTGTTCCTCAGCTGACTCCTCGACCACTTCATCGACCGAATCAGCGACCTGCTCTTCAGTCGATTCCTCTACCGTTTCATCAACCGAATCAGCGACCTGTTCCTCAGCCGATTCCTCGACCACTTCATCGACCGAATCAGCGACCTGCTCTTCGGTCGATTCCTCTACCGTTTCATCAACCGAATCAGCGACCTGTTCCTCAGCCGATTCCTCGACCACTTCATCGACCGAATCAGCGACCTGCTCCTCAGCCGATTCCTCGACCACTTCATCGACCGAATCAGCGACCTGTTCCTCAGCCGATTCCTCGACCACTTCATCGACCGAATCAGCGACCTGCTCTTCAGCAGATTCCTCTACCGTTTCATCAACCGAATCAGCGACCTGCTCTTCAGCAGATTCAGCAGCCGCCTGCTCAACAGAATCTGTAACCTGCTCTTCCACTTCTGCGGCTGTCGTATCAGCGACGGTCTCCTCTACAACATCTTCAACAACACCACCGACCTCATCCTCTACAGTTTCAGCGACAGAGTCTTCAGCCTCAGCAACTACTGATTCTTCAATATCAGCTTCAACCTCCTCTTCAACCGTTTCTTCCGTAATATCAACCACTTGCTGCTCAGTCGCCTCCTCGACCTCTTCCTCTATTGAAGCTTCAGATTGCTCAGCCACTTGCTCCTCAACGACTTCCTCAGATTGCTCCGCTACCTGCTCCTCAACGACGTCTTCCGCTTGCTCCGCAACCTCCTCCTCAACAGACTCCTCTGCTTGATCAGCGACTTGGTCTTCCACCTGCTCTTCGACCTGTTCCTCAACTTCATCCTCTACAGGATTAGACACACCACCAAAAGTCAGCTCGTCCTCGACCGCCTCTTCGGCGTCATCGATAACCTGTTCCTCAACGGAGTCGGCGACCTCTTCTTCCGTGGCATCAGTCGTTTCGTCCGTCACTGAATCTTCTACTTGATCTTCTACTTGATCTTCTACTTGTTCCTCGACCTCTTCCTCTCCACTTTCACCCCCAAACGTAAGCTGGGCGTGCGCTGGGGCCGAAAATAACGGGACAACCAGCAAAAGTAATAGCAACAGGGCGGGGTAACCCCCGGCACTATTACGTTGCGTCGCTCCTAATAATGTGGGCATGATTCAGATCCTTGGCCTAATATATGGCCTTTACATTGTGGTGACGTTTCAGGCCTTAGCTAAATTCCCGGCATGCGTGGGAATAAAAACGGCCCCGAAGACGTCTTTATTGTAACAGGCACTTTATGAGTCAGCTTACCGCAAAACAAAAAGCTGTATTGATGAACGAACTGGCCGGTTTAAAGCGATTCAGTACGTCCCTTACCGGTGATCGCCATGATGCCGACGATCTGTTGCAGCTAACGGTCGAACGAGTACTAGAGCGGGGCATGCCAGAAGACGCTCATGCGGGAAAATGGGCTTATCGGGTCTGTCGCAACTTGTGGCTTGACGAAATTCGGGCCCGTGAAGTTAGGAGTCGATTCGTCAAGGCAGAGGTTGCTGGCAATAGTGACCTGGGTGTGAGTGATGCGGGCGGGCTAGAAAAATTAGAGTTTGAGCGGGTCAGCGAAGCCATTACAACGCTGTCTGAGGAGCAACGAACGGTGCTTTTGTTGGTGGCGGTAGAAGGGAGGTCTTACGCGGAAGTGGCCGAGGTACTCGACATTCCCATAGGGACCGTAATGAGCCGGGTGGCTCGGGCGCGGCGCAGCCTCGCTGACAAAATCGGATAAATACACCCTTCGCAACAACGAGGGGCGAGCTGGTAATCAAGAATCCAGCGAGCAGCAGAGCAGTTCAGGAGAGATTAAGTGGCGGATATTCATACACTCGACATTGCCGGACAACGCGACGACGAGCTACTCAGCCGGTATATCGATGGCGAGTGCTCTGTTGACGAACGGCTTGATCTCGAAGTGCGTCTCGCTGAAAACGCAAGCCTTCGTGCGCGTCTGGAACAGTTCCGCGCCAATGATGACTGCTTCAGAGCAATAGTGGGAGCACACGATAACTCAGTGAACACCGCGGTGTCTGATCGCCTGGCAACCTATGGAGTCAGGAGCGATCGTAAATCTTACTCAGCTTACAAATTTGCAGTCGCGGCGAGCTTGGTGCTAGCAACGGCGGTGGTGATGACCAACAACCTGTGGAAGGCTCCCTTATCTGACACGCCGCAAATGGACACGGTGCTAGCGCAAGCCCTAGACACAGTGCCTTCCAAAGCTGAGGGCTGGAACATTATCGACGATGAACGTGCACTGCGAGTTGTTCTGACGTTTCCCGCTGCTGATGGGCAATGGTGCCGTGAGTTTATGCTGGCCTCAGACGCGAGTCATTGGCGAGGGGTGGCATGTAAGGGCTCCAAGAGTTGGGTAACGCAAGTCATCGGCAGAGAAGTTTTCTTGGAGCAGCAAGGTGGCTATCGAACCGCAAGTGCAGCTATCAGCCACCCAATAGAACAGTTTATTGATCAAACTGCTACTGACATAGCCTTATCCGCAGATGAAGAAACTGCACTGATCACGCGCAACTGGGCTACCCCCAATAATTGATAAGAAGCATTGAACGCTACCTAAACATTGGCTAGCCAAGAAGCCACCTACTTGCGTGACTTGTTCTTGAGTGCAGCGTTGTGGTGATTCCCCTCCTATCGGTTGCCAGCAGCCTATTAATTTGTGCAGCCGCTCTGATACTTCTCCTAATCCTAGACAACAAATTGCAGGGATCTCCGGGATCGTCTGGGAAGGATTAAGTGCCCCTCATAAAACCTGAAGGGTCTTCTTTCTCCCGGGATTACTATCGTGCGGCACCCTGCTACTTCAACTCTGCCCTATCCATCTCCTCCCATTGGCCCAAGGTGGTAGGGTCAAATGGCGTGAGGATGACTCTCTTAGTGCGATCAGTCGTCCAGTCTCTGTCTGGAGTGCTCCATCAGCGCCCATAAAATGTTGCTGGAGCTCACCTGCCCCACTAATTTTCCCTGATGAGTCACGGCGTTGCGCCTTTGCTTGGAATCAATCATGCGCTGCGCGACTTCCACGATCGTTTCGTCAGGACTGCAAGCATCGATATGCTCAGTCATGGCTTGTTCAACCTGAATATTTTCAGGGCTTCCGTCATTATAAATCGCCGTCAGCACCGCGCGAATGCAATCTAGCTCTGTAATCTTCCCGCAGGGGCTCGAATCCTGATCGATTACTGTCAAACCTGTCAGTCTAAATTCAACCAATAGCTCAATAGCCTTAACCAGAGGCGCCGATTTATTAATGGTTAAAGGGTTGCGATGCATACAATCCCTAATACTGGTTGGACTTGTCATGGATTGTTTCTCCTTAACTGGCTGACGGGGCATGTAGAAAAAGCCGGTAGTTCAATGCCCAGAGTGAACACCAGCAACCATTGAGATCTGCCCCACGCCGCGCCAGTAAAACGCGGCTGATCACCGTTGGCAATTGAAATAGTGCTAAACATTATCCAGCGCATGTTTTTTTAGCGTATCCAAAGAGACAATTTGCAACGTTTTCATGTTGGTACTTCCTAACCAGATATCGGGTGCGCAGCCCGCCCTTTCCGCTTCTAACCAACGGCGGGCACACAGACACCAACGATCGCCAGGTTGCAATCCGGGGAAATCATATTCTGGAATTGGCGTGCTCAAATCATTGCCGGCCCGGGCGGAAAAAGCCAAAAACGTTTCCGTCATATGCGCGCACACCGTATGCGTGCCCGTATCCATGGGTCCGGTATTGCAATAGCCGTCTCTGTAAAAGCCTGTCATGGGCTTTTTGCAACACACCCCCAGAGGCGCCCCCAAAACGTTTAGCTGTCGATCTCCACCACCATCACCCATCGCTCAAATCCTGTCCGTCATTGTTAGAATTATTTTTGTCGCGAAAAATACTCACGACCTTTTTACCGTCGCTATTGATGCTGGCGCGGTACATGCCCTCGGTATTAAAAACCATGGCAACATTGCCCTTTGGATCGATGGCGATAACGCCACCATCACCGCCTGCCGACCCAAGCTCGTCATGAATAACCTGATTTGCTGCCGTTAGCAGGTCAAGCCCCTGATACCGAACACGCGCACAAATATCGCTAGCCACCTGCCAGCGAATAAAAAATTCACCATGCCCTGTTGCTGACACCGCGCAACTTCGATTATTGGCATAGGTCCCCGCGCCGATCAGCGGGGAGTCGCCAATCCGCCCCCAGCGCTTTCCCGTCATGCCTCCGGTAGAGGTTCCCGCCGCCAAATTACCCGCTGAATCCAACACAACGACACCGACAGTGCCAAACTTTTCGTCAACATTTTGAGGCTTATTTTCCCGATTGTGCGAGCGGAATATTTCCAGCGCCTCAACCCTTCTAGGCGTCGAAAAATATCGATTTTCAACCATGCGTAAGCCCTGCTGTTCAGCAAATTGATCAGCGCCAGCTCCCGACAGCAGTACATGGGGCGAGCTCGCAAGCACCGCATAGGCCGCGTCAATCGGGTTTTTAACACGGGTGACACCCGCAACCGCACCCGCTGCCAGGCTTTGCCCGAGCATGATAGATGCGTCGAGCTCATGTTCGCTATTCCATGTCAGAACCGCTCCGTGGCCTGCATTGAAAAGGGGGGAGTCTTCCATTAACCGAATAACTTCACGAACAACCTCTGAACCTGTGGCACCATTTTGCAGCCGCTCATGGCCCTGCTGAACAGCAGCGTTCAGTATTTTCAGATAAGCATGCTCTTGCTCAGGTGTTATAGAGTCTCGCGTAAGCGTACCTGCGCCGCCATGCACCGCAATTGCAGTGGGACCGGCTGTAGCCCAAGCGGCACCACTAAGCAGGCAACAAAGCAGTACCTGTCGCAGATGGGCCATGGTTTTTACCTCTCTCAACATAACAAGCAGAGCATGGCACGATCGCGGTGTCATGGAAAATGTTAACGGGACAACCAGCAACCTCCACGTTAATCTTGCCGTTCTATTTGTGGTTGGAGCCTCTCGGATGTTCATTAGAACTGCTATTGACCGCAGTGTGGCTATTTTGCTGCACCCCCACCTATTCTTTAGTCGTGATGATGACTTTATGGACTTTGGTGATGGCAGCATTTACACCGCCATGATGGGCTTTTTGGCTGCGCTAGTGGCCGTCACGATGGGCAGCGCAAACAGCCTGTTCAATTCTAATGGCCTAGTCCCAATATTGATCTTTAGCCCCCTAATAGCGATCTTAGGCACCTTCATCATGGGCGGTATTATTCATGCCCTATGCCGCAGCCTGGGCAGCCGTAATGACTATGGCGACAGCTTTCACATAGCAGCATCCGCATCAGTTTTAATGCCCATCAGCCAATTACTTGACGCATTTTCTTTATCTATTTTGAGTCTAGCTTGGGCTTGGTGGATCGTCTCAAGAGGCGCCATCTGCGTGCACCACCTAGAACCTAGGCAAGCAGCGGTCGTTTTTGCGCTGTTGTACGCAAGTTTTTCTATATTGTCGGCCGTAAGCAATTAACCGACCTTTACCACCAACCCGGCTCAATGTTGATGGGCCCCTCAGGGGATGAACGCCAATAACTCTTGATATCATCTAGAAAAAAATAGGGTCCAAACAACAGGCTGGAGATCAGTAAATATTTGATCAGCCACTCGCGCCAGTTTGACGTTTCTTTTTGATGCCACAATAACCATCCAAGCCCCAGTATCGCCAAAGCAACAATTGAGTCTACTAAGGTCATGATTGCCTCATCGCAGAAAATATTCGTTTCATCCATGCCCTTACTAAAGCAACCCAACTCGACATAAAACGGCTCCTTCAGTCGGGTTCAATTAACTTCGACTTTGATGCATTGGCCGCAGACCCAAAAATACCTTTGGCCATGAGGGACGTCTCACCCTCTCGACGCCTTTGGTAAATTTCAGCTCTGATCCCATGGACGCCGGTGTGTTCAGCATCGGCCAGAGCCGCCATTTCAACAAGATGGCAGGCTAAGCGTATATCGGTATCGATATACTGCAGCGCTCGCTGCGCTAGGGTTAGCGCGCCACCCGAAAGCTGCGCGATCTCAGTAGCCAAACGCGTGTCTTGTGCGGGCTTTAAATGAGCGGGGTTACCGTCATACCAGCCCCCATATAGCCGCCATATGTTCTGCACAACGAACTCGGGCTCATCATAAACCGGTGCCATCCACGGCAAGTCTAAAGACCCTTGAGGAATTTTTACACTGTGGATAATGTCATTTAAACGCGCACCTTCATTCATCAGTTGAAGGGTTTGCCGCACTAAGGATTCCAGAGCCTCGGCCACACTGGTCAAGACATAGTGTATGCGCTTTTCACCCGCTATCGGCAAACCATGAGCAGGCAAAAATAACTCTGGTTTCATGGCGGACATATCCCGCAGTGCTTGTGCCCATTCTCTAGGATATCGCTGCGCTTTTTGCGGATTGCCAGCGTTTGGAAAGGCCCAAATAAAAAAATCTCCGGCACAAATTGCCCGCTGGGAAGGTACCCAAGTCCACGTGTGGTCATCGGTTTCACCGCGAGCATGATGTAGTTGAAAGGCTGTGCCACCAACCTCTAAATTAAGCTCCGATTGATAGGTTTGATTTGGATCGGGAGTGGCGCTGGGTAGAAAATCACTCGCCCCCGCCAAATCATAGCCTCGTCGCTTGAACTGTCCAAATTGGCGCTCATTGATAACGTGGTTGTAGCCATTGGTTAACCTATAACGTTCAAAGCGCGCCGCGACGTTTTCATGGGCCACAATGTTCGCCGACCCAGAATCTGCCATGAAAGCACCCGCCCCCCCGACGTGATCAATATGACCGTGGGTAAACACTAGCGAATGAAATCGCGAGTCGCTCCAGCCTCGAATAGCGTCTACACATCGCTGCCCCCCATGTTGATTGGAAGTATCAAAAGCCACCAAACCATCATCTGTTTTGAACACTATGCAGTGAGAAAAGGCTTCAACGACCGCCAATGTCTCATTGATTTCGGATAACTCGTGATTAATTCGGTTTAACGGGCCCGCGCGATCAAGCTCGAGCCTGCCATCAATAACATCCGCAGAGAGTGCCAACAGGTCAGCCATAATTATCCCGTTAATCAAGCATTTTAAGTTGGGCCGCTGTGCGCAGCGCTCATGCCCTTTAATTATTTTCCTTGTCGTTAACTTTCGCACACCTTGAGGCTCCTGACGAACCCCACACGCGCATGACCGAACTCGGCATTTAAGGTACTGTATTGCTTGGCATCAAATGGCGTATTAAATATGTTTAGGTGGCAATTTATTGGGTTGGCGGTGGTTTTTTTATGGTTCATGTTTGGCGGAGTCACGCACTTCACTAACCCTGAATTTTTTGTCAATATCATGCCCCCCTATATTGGATGGCACCTTGAAATCGTCTACGTCAGCGGCGCTTTGGAGGTGCTGGGTGCTCTTGGCATTCTTATACCTAAAACTCGGGCGCTAGCGGGCAACTGTCTCATTTTGCTGACATTAGCTGTCACTCCCGCCAATATCCACATGTGGATGCATCCCGAACTTTTTCCTGATATCTCAGAAACGGCGCTCACCGTCAGACTTGGCATTCAGGTTTTATTACTAATCTGTATTTGGTGGTGTACGCGGCCATTCGTTGACAACCAAAATCCAAGCTCTGACCCTTGATAACGTCACTCGACACCAACGAACCGATAACCAATATCGAAAACTTCCTAGGGGAATTGACCGAGAGCCCAACTAGGGGCAAGAAAAAAACCAGCGTGAACCTCAATGCGAGAAAAAACGCTATTGAACGGAAATCGGGCGCATGAGCATCAGGGACGAAAATTCATGGGGCCCAAGCACCGAACTGGCCAACCTATTTTGGCAAGCGCTGGTAGCAAACTTACCCAAAGACCTGACATGGCCGGTACTCGTCATTACGGGCCTATTGGCCACCGGCATATGGCTGCTCCGTAATGGGCACGGGGCTAAAAGCGCTCAGGGACAGGAACGAAAGACAACCCTCCTGCAATTCCTTCTACCCAAAGATATCTACACCCACGTATCAGCCCGGGTTGATGTTGCCCTTTATGTCTTTGAACGACTGCTCAGACCTCTATGGGTAGCACCGGTTTTGATTCTGGTGGCTCCCACCGTTGAGCAGTCGATGATGAGCACAATGGACGTCTTGATAGGCTCGAGCCCCAAACTAGCTACCAACATCCAGTGGACCCTGCTGTACAGTTTGATCACACTGCTCATTTATGACGCCATTTTCTTTCTGATTCACTATTGCGAGCACAAAATTCCCGCTTTGTGGGCCATCCATAAGATCCATCATAGCGCGGAGGTATTGACACCACTCACACGCTATCGTGAGCACTTTATTGAGGGTCCTATTTATGCCGTGGGCGCAGCTGTGGCTTATGGACTTGCCGGCGGCTTATTTGGTTGGCTATTTGTCGACAACATTACTCAAGCCACGCTATTTAATATAGGTGTCTTCGCGCTTTTATTTGGATTCAACGGATCGTTTCGACATTACCATGTTGCCTTTCATTACCCCCAATGGTTATCGCGTTGGCTACATAGCCCCGTCATGCACCATATTCATCACAGTTATCTGCCACAACACCGGGATAAAAACCTGGCTGCAGTCACCAGCATTTGGGACAGAATCTTTGGCACGTTGTACATTCCGGAAAAAGACGAGGCGACACCCTGGGGGCTGGGACCCAAAGCACAGCAAACCCATCGCACCTTCCTACAAAACACCTTGGGCCCTTTTCGAGATTGGCACGCCATGGTGCAACGCGCTCGCCAAAGGAAGACCTTCGAAATCGACTAAAAGCTTGATCGAGACCCCGCCTACTCCCCATGCATTTTTTAGGTAGGACCCTTAGTCTTCTGAAACTGCCGCACGATCAGGTCCACCCGTCTCAAGCAAAGACAAGTGTTTAAATAGCGCACGGATACGGGCTGATTGACGCAAATCCTTGTGATGCAACAACCATAAATAACCCCAGTGCGCCGGAGCCACATTGGGCAATAAAATAAGCTCAGGATCGTCATCGGCGATCAGGCAAGGCAGTGCGGCAACGCCTAATTGATGCTGCACTGCCATAAGTCGCGGCATAAAACCGTCAAATAGATGTCGGCCTGTCAAGCCTAACGCGTCGCCCTCAACCAGGTCAGCTTGAGTATGTTTGTGTGGGGAAGCGCGAATAAAAGTGAGCTCCTTGTAGCCTAGCGTTGCCTGACTTAATAGGTTTTTGTGCACGAAATAACCTATCAATATTGGCTTTAGCTTAATGCCAACAATATCTTTGGGAGGACGCTGATCTTTTGGCAAACCTCTGATCGCGAGATCTGCCTCACGCCTAGCCAGGTCTACAGCAGCTTCACTCGCCGAAATATCTAACTCGATACCCGGAAATTGCTGAGCGAATTCAGAGAGCGCGCGGTAAATATCAGCAGCCGGAACTAAAGGCAGTGATACCTTAATCATCCCACTGAGCTCGCTATCCCGTCCCATGAGGCGACGCTCAGCATCGTTTAAGGTTTCCTCCACACCTTGAGCCACCGATAATAATTGGGCGGCAAGTGCGGTGGCTTTAAAACCATCTGGGGTTCGGTCAAAAAGCCGCCCCCCGAGAGATTCCTCAAGTGCGTCAAGTCTGCGCATCACCGTAGTGTTACTGACCCCCAGCTGCTTTGCAGCTTTACGGGTCGAACCAAAACGGCTCAAGGCCAGTAAAACTTTTAAATCATCCCAGTTCACAATGAACGCTGGCCACCTTTAATTCATGGGTTTAAAACATCACCTGCCTTCGACGTTAAGGTGACAGTTTGCTGATTCGACGCATCACTAACGCAATTCACCACCAGCTGCGGAGTATCATTGGGATACACCTTGTAAGTCATCTTATGTATGCCCTGGTAACGCTTGGCTTTTACCATCCGTTTTCGAACGTCGTCTCCGTACAGCGCTTGCAATGCTGACTCACACTTTGACATATGCTGGCTTTGACTCTCAGCCACCGAAACACTTGAGATCATTCCTGTAAA
>CALKNZ010000062.1 GCA_938091995.1 uncultured Luminiphilus sp.
GATGCCCCAGCTCTCCGTTGATCGAAGAGCCCTAATTATTTTTACTAGCGGCACCACAAGCCTGCCCAAAGGGGTTGTAACGACACACCAAAATATTAAGGCTCAGATCACAACACTTATTGACGCCTGGGCCTGGTCGAAGGATGACGTGATTCCTCTTTTCCTACCCCTGCACCATGTACACGGCATTATTAATGTCCTGAGCTGCGCCCTATGGGCGGGTGCAACCGTACACCTCATGCCAAAGCTGGATATAGAAAAACTGTGCGCAGAGACGGCCTTAGGTACCTACAACCTGTTTATGGCAGTTCCCACGATTTATGTGAAATTGATAGATCATCTGGAAAGTCTTGATGCTGCACTGGCTCAACCGATCAAAGCGGCGTTTGGGGCTATGCGACTCAATATTTCTGGCTCAGCCGCCTGTCCCGTAGAGATCTTTGAAACTTGGCAGCGCCTGACTGGGCAAGTGCTACTAGAGCGCTACGGTATGACGGAGATCGGCATGGCTTTGTCAAACCCCTACCAAGGTGAAAGACGCGCGGGCTGCGTAGGTCAGGCATTTCCTGGCGTGACCGTGCAACTTTTTGATGAAGACCATCAGCCGATAACCGAAGCTGGTGAGCCTGGAGAAATTCGTATTAAGAGCGATACTGTTTTTCTCGAGTATTGGGGCAACCCAAAGGCCACTGCCGACAGTTTCAAAGACGGTTGGTTCTGCACCGGCGATGTTGCCGTTATTGAGGACGGCTACTTCCGGATTATGGGACGATCCTCCATCGACATCATTAAATCAGGAGGCTACAAGCTGTCAGCGTTAGAGATTGAAGGAAAGCTTCTCGGTCATCCGGCTATCGCCGAAGTGGCTGTGCTTGGGGTAGAGGATCGTACCTGGGGTGAAGCAGTGGCCGCAGTCGTTGTGCTTCGGAACGGGCAAACGCTCGATATCGACACCCTGAA
This sequence comes from uncultured Luminiphilus sp., assembly GCA_938091995.1. Lineage (GTDB taxonomy): Bacteria > Pseudomonadota > Gammaproteobacteria > Pseudomonadales > Halieaceae > Luminiphilus. The sequence goes on from CALKNZ010000062.1 coordinate 961, forward strand.
AAGTTGGTGCGAGGGCAAACTATCGTCCTATAAACTTCCCAAACAGCTTGTAATTACCGATGAATTACCCCGCAACGCCATGGGCAAAGTCGTTAAACCCAAACTCAAAGGACTTTTCTAAACGATGGATCCACACACGGAACAATCAAAGCCCTCGAGCAAGTGGCATATTGGAATACCCATATCTAAAATGCTCGCCTCCGCTCTCTCGGTAGGGAGAGTTATTTTACGACAAAAATCAGGCCTTGATGACGAGGCATTGGCAGGCCCCACAGCTCTGTTAAAGGCCTGCGGCCATTTGGTCGAACACCAAGGCGAGGCCTCTGGCCTAGCCCTCGCAGAGCAAATTCTGTCAGCTTATGAAGCGCTAACCTTTGAAGAGAAAGGCGATTTTTTCAGTGGCCTTGCTCAGGATTTTTTAATCAATCCGGCGAGCGTGGCCGCGGCAACGAGCCAGTATCAGGAAGAGCCCAGCTCCACCAGCATGAATACCCTTCGCAAAGCGCTGGAACCCCGCTGCAATCGTTTATTTCGTCGCCTTAATCAAGTGCCGGACGCCACAGGCCGTCTGGTGAAACTCAGGGGCGACCTGCTGCAACATGAAGGTGTCCATCCACAGCTCAAACAAGTGGATGACGACCTGAAACGACTGCTGCTCATTTGGTTCAACCTTGGATTCTTAAGTTTACGCCGGATCAGCTGGGACTCACCAGCGAGCACACTGGAAAAATTGATTGAATATGAAGCGGTGCATGAAATTAGGGGCTGGGGTGATCTTAGAAGTCGCCTGAAAGAAGACAGACGCCTATTTGCTTACTTCCACCCCGCCATGCCCGACGATCCCATTATTTTCGTACAAGTCGCACTACGAAAAGGCGGCAGTAGCGCAATCGGCCCGCTCGTGCAGGAAGATCGGATATTGGAGGAAACGGCTACAAGTAATACCGCAACCTTTTACTCAATCAGCAACTGTCATAAAGGGCTTCGCGGCATTTCTTTTGGTAACTTTCTTATCAAACAGGTGGCCTCGGAACTGCGCAGCGAATTTCCCCACCTCACGCGATTTGAAACCCTGTCACCCATTCCCGGCTTCAGGACCTGGGTCTCATCTGCCTTAAATGGAGCGACGACGCATACCTTACCGGCCCCTGTCTGGGATAGGCTAGGCACTTACCTTGAAGATATAGACGACGGCTTTGACGCCAACCCGCTGGCACAAGATACGCTGCTGCCCCTGTGCGCCCACTACCTTACGCACGAAAAAATAGCGCAATTGCCCATAGATCCGGTGGCGAAGTTTCATTTAGGCAATGGTGCCCTGCTCGATAAAATTCATTGGCGAGGGGACGAATCCGAACGCGGCAAGAAACTCTCCTATGGTGTCATGGTCAACTACGTCTACGAGCCCGAAGAAATTGAAAACCGACATGAGGCCTTTTTTTCCGAGGGCCGTATAGCCGCGAGCCCAGAGGTGAAAGCCTTAGCCGATAGCCTCATGGGACAATCCGGATAGACCATGATGTACGTTCAAACGATTTACCTGTGACTGTTCCCGTGCCAAAACACCGCCGCGATCGAGAGTTAATCGCTTGCTAACCGCCTCTGCTAAAGGGTTTCCTGTGGGCAGTAACCGGTTAGGGCGCATTTGGAAACTCGCCCTTTGAGCCTGTTCACAATCACCATAGCCGTTAGCGTTCTGATTTTTATTGCCGTCGGTAATTACGCGGGGCGCAAAGTAAAAAATCTTGAGGATTACTTCGTTGCAGGTCGCCAGGCCCCTACGCTGCTCATCGTTGGCACACTAGTGGCAAGTCTCATGAGCACCACCGTGTTCATGGGCGAGGCGGGCTTTACCTACGCAGGACAACTGGGTCCCTACCTGCTGTTGCCGGGCATCACCGTTACCGGGTATATCTACGGCGCATTATTTTTTGGCACTTATCTGCGCCGCAGTAAAACAACAACAGTCGCGGCTTTCTTCGGCGAGCGATTTGCCGATACAGGCGTACAACGCATCGCGGGGTTAACCGTCGTTATCGGTTTGGGGGGCTACTTACTGGTGGTCACCCAGGGGGCAGCACTGCTCATCGGAGAATTGACCGGCATCAGTTATGTCTCGGCTGTCGTTATAGCCTGGCTGAGCTATTCAATTTTTACCCTGTACGCAGGGTCTCGGGGGGTCATTCTTTCCGATACCCTGATGTTTTTACTGTTTACCGGCGCAACACTTTTTTTTGCGGGCTATCTTCTTGATGAATTCGGCGGTATTCAGCAGGCTGTTGAGGACCTAACCCGACTAGCTGAGAAACCCGGCCTCACCAGTTGGCATGGCATTATTGGCGAGGAAACGAGCTGGCCCACGCCGCTAGACTTTTTAATTTGGTTTATCGTCATTGATCTGTCGTGGAGCCTTGTTTACGCCGTTAGCCCCTGGCAGTCGAGTCGACACCTCATGGCAAAAAGCGAGCACGTGGTGTTACGCGCCTCGATTTACACCTGCATTGTAGTGATTTTTCTACAGATCCTCATTTACGGGATTGGCGGATTTATCAATCTGGCCAACCCTAATATAGACCCTGTCGAGACCGTCTTGATTTGGGCGGCAACCCATTTAGTGCCGACTTTTTTGGGCGCATTGCTGGTCGCGGGCATTGTTGCAGCAGCACTCTCCTCAGCCTCGACATTCCTTTCGTTAGTGGGCTTTAGTGTCAGTCGTGACCTCATACCAGATCGACAGATAACGAGTTTAGGTTTCACCCGACTAGCGATGGGCGGCGTCAGTGTGATCGTTTTGCTGTTTAGCATTGTGATACCCCCAAACGTATTTTGGATAACCCTGTTTATCGGCACTGTATTTGCCTCGAGCTGGGGCCCCGTTGGGTTGCTTAGCATCTGGAATAAATCTATTACGGCAAGGGGCGCGCGCTGGGGTATGTTGTCGGGCCTCGCAGGCAACATCGTTCCTGCAGGTCTTAATTACCTAGGCTTGATCACGCTTCCCAGTTATTTTGAACCGGCATTGCTAGGTATTGTCGCTGCACTTATCGGCGTCTGGATGGGCTCCCGAGGACAATCTCCTTCAGCAGCAGAAGTCACCTACCGCACCAAGCTGCACGCTACACCCCGCGAAGATCTGAATGCCAACGAGACTCGCATTACCCTGCTGGCGCCTATGCTGCTGGTAGGTTATGGCGTGACCATGCCGTGGCTTTTACTGCACTACTACGTAAAGCCCTACCAAACGGCGGCAGGATTTTTACATGAGGGTGGCGCCTTAAATTGGGAGCGTCTGGAGCCCTGGTTTGCCCTGGGTCCAGCCGTGCTTCATATTCCCCTGGGGATACTGGCGTGGCATGTCATACGTAACCGCTATACCCCAAAAGCCGGTGCGCTTTAGTCGCTCCTAATTGGAATCTGAGCAACAAAGGCGTAAGCGATTCTGCTGCCATCCTCTAGTATCGGTGCTATTGCTGACGTTGACGCCATTGCTGAGATGGGTGCTGTTGAAGTCGGCTCTAGATTAAAGATCTCGAAGAATTCGTTGCGCGGCATTATGGCCCGGGGCGCCAGTCACCCCACCACCCGGATGTGCCCCCGATCCACAGAGGTAAAGACCTGAAACCGGGGTTGCATACTGCGCCGCATCGGGGTGCGGTCGCATATTGAAGAGCTGGTCCGGCTCCAGCCGCCCGTGACAAATATCGCCTCCTGTCATCCCCAGCACACGCTCCAAATCTAGGGGTGTCATGCATTGGTGTCCCACTAGAATACGCTTAATATCGGGTATAAATTCTTCAAGATAGCTCAGAATTTGAGCGACGACTGCCGGCTTTTGGTCGTCCCAGGACTGTCCGCCACTCAGGGTGAAGGGCATGTATTTGCACAGCAAGCTCATGACATGGTGACCAGGCTTGTCGACCAGATCAGGATCCATCGAACTGGGAATAATGGCCTCAATGATCGGCGGATTCGCGGGTATGCCGCTGCGAGCACTGTGAAAGGCCTCATTGAGATGTGTCGCACTTTCAATGAAGGTAATGCTCGATTTATGATGCGCGCCGAGCTGTCCGCTACCGGGTAATGCTGAGAACTCCGGGAGTTCAGAAAGCGCCAGGTTCATCCGTAACGATGCAGATTCCTGCCGAAAAGCGCCGATATCCTTGGCAAATGACGACGGTAGATGTTCCGCACCAAGCAGCTTCAAAAATGTTCGCTTGGGGTCGGTGTTAGCAGCCACAGTCTGCGCACTAATCACCTCGCCACTTTCCAGCGTTACGCCACAGACACGCCCACCGTCGATGTTAATGCGAGCGACCGAAGCGCCGGTTCTGATCTCCACACCATGAGCCTTACCCGACTTCGCCATGGCCATGGTGATGCTCCCCATACCCCCTTTGACCAGACCCCAAGCTCCCTTACGTCCAGCAATTTCACCCACGGCATGATGCAACATGGCTAAACTCGCCCCAGGCTGGGTTAGGGGTGCATAGTTCGCCGGCATGATATGTGCAGCCACCATCGCCTTTACCTTGGGACTCTCAAACCATCGATTAATGATGGTTTCTGGGGCGCCAATGAAAAATTGCATCAAACGCCAACGCGATTCGGCATCAAGTCGGAAGACATCGACCCCCAACTTCAGCGTGCTGATAAGATCACCAACGCCCTGATCACCCAATCGCGGCGGCTCTTTAAGCCACTGCTTGGACAATAATTCACCAACCTGATCAACAACTTTATCGAACGCTTTATAGGCGTCGTAGTCGGTAGAGGAAAACTTGGCAAACTGAGCGCGATCATGAGCTTCATTGCCAGTTAACAGCAGGTAGTCACCTTTTGAATCCAGATAGACCGAATTCTCAAGAGGTATAGGCTGATAACCATAACGCTCAAGCTCTAGATCGCGGACCACCTCGGGGCGCAGCAAACTCACCACATAAGAAAACACAGAGTTTCGGTAGCCAGGATGAAACTCTTCAGTGACCGCAGCCCCTCCGACAATGTCACGTCGCTCTAAGACACAGACCCTCTGACCCGCTCTCGCCAGATAGGCCGCGGTGGTTAATCCATTGTGTCCGCCACCAATAACAATCGTATCGTAGGAATCCATTAGGTCTAAGTCCGAAGCCATTTTGGCAACAGCTCCGGCTCAACCGTCACTCGGTCCCCCGCCCGAATGAAACCCGGCACTTCAACAACGCCCACCAACCCCCGACAAAACTTTGCCGCCTCAGAAAAGGATTGCGGGGTTGGTGATGCCCCCAATGTGGTTACATTATTGTCGGAAACGTGCAGAGCCATATCACCGCAGGGTGGATTGTACTCCTCCACGATCAGCACTACGCCAGACTCAAACTTAAGGATAGTACCTCGGGGAAGGCGTGAAAAATCGGGAATGCCTTGAATACAAATATTCACCGCTATTGCGCCAGCTGTTAGGGGTTCGGCAAGATCCATAGCCGCTGAAATGTTCTCTACATCTTCATGAGCAATGGCAGACCACTGACGCTCGTTGCGTCGCAGGGTGCCACCGACCTGCTTATCGTTGGTCGCCCAGGCTTTTCGGGTTGCCCCACGATGGCGATCACCGACAATGCCATCAAGGGCCATTTCTATCACCTGATCTGCATCTTTGTCTAAGGTTCCCGTTGCACCCACATGTACACTAACCACACGACCCTGAGTCATAAATAAGCTCCTATTATCATGGTACTTGTCCTAGCCTCAGTCGGTCCTAAGGGTCCGGTGTACCGGGGTCCTGCTCCAAAGACAACTCGTGATCTTCAATAACTTGGTAGAGGGGAAAATCAACCCAAGTATCATTGAGATAATTGAGTTCGGGGACCTCCTCCTTGGGGTCGACGATTAGGTTATACACCGACGGATAGGCCATTTCCTTAATCCCGTAGCCATCTTCATCCATTTCTCGCAGCAGAATTTTCCAGTTCTTCCACTTGGCACCAAAGAGCGTGTTACCAATATAAATCACCAGGGAATCGCGTGCAGACTGGTCTGTTTTTCCGGTGAAAAAATCGGACTGATCAACCCCGTCTATAACTCGATCTTTGGGCACTTCTACACCTGCAAAACTTGCCACAGTCGAGAACACATCCATTTGATGCACGATTTCATTACTGACTCTGCCCGGGGGAATCTTCCCGGGCCAACGCACCAAAAACGGCACACGAAGTGACCCTTCATAAGGTGAAAACATGCCGCTACGCCACGGACCTGTAAAACCAAAGGAACGGGGAACACCCTCACGACCGTTATCAGAGGTGAAGATGAAAATCGTATCTTCGCGTAGACCCAAGCGTTCGACGGTATCAAGCAGCTCACCGATATAAACATCGGTTTGGGCTAACACATCAGCAAAGCTCCCATTACCCGTGCTCCCATAAAAGTCAGGATGGGGGTCTACGGGTTCGTGGGTTTGTGTATAGGGTAGATAGGCAAAAAATGGCTTTCCTGCATTAGACATCCGCGTCATAAAATCTATGGCTTGATCGGTAATTTCACGATCAATCGTGGCTCTTTTTGCCCTGTCATAAACGGCACCTTCGACGGGCTCTTCACCTTTTAAAGCCGACATGACATGCGTAAATTTCGCACTCGGATGACTGTTGGGTTGGAAGCTATTGCTGTCGGGCCAAAACGCGCGATCTGACGAACGGGGTAATCCTATCCATTCATCAAACCCTTGATCAGTGGGAAAACGCCCTTCAGTGTCACCGAGGTGCCATTTACCAAAAATCCCCGTCGCATATCCCGCATCTGACAGGAGCTCAGCGAGTGTCACTTCCCATTTGGTAATGCCATACCAAACCCCTCTGGGAGGCTGATTGGCGCGCTGCCGAGTTCTTATGCCATACCGACCCGTCATGAGTGCCGACCGAGAGGGCGTGCACTCCGCCTCTACGTTGAAATTGGTAAGCTGCAGACCTTCCCTCGCAATGCTGTCAATGCGCGGCGTGGGCGCTCCCCGCATAACGCCACCGCCGTACACGCCAATTTCTCCGTAGCCAAAATTGTCCATCAGTACGAGAACGACGTTGGCCTGTTTTTCTGCCCATGTAACCATGCTGAAGGGAATGAATACCGCCAGAAAAAACCCCTGCAAAAGTCGGTTAGACATGACGCTTTCTCCCTGTGCTTATTAACGACAGAACCCCATGTTAAGGCGCTGGCGTTTAGCCAATTTCTGGCACACAAATTGGCGCCCCGAGACGAGTATAACCCCATAAAATGTGCCGCTGTGGCTACCCTGGCCTGAATACGGTAAACACAAGTGGCCTTTCCATTAAACTGAATATCAAAAAGACAAACACCTCCCAACGACTCCCAGTGCATTCGCAAAGGGCGGGAGGGGGCTTTATGGCTTACAGAGGGTTAAAGTGGATTGCCGATTAAACACCAATCGCAGTAACGTGGGGATCTGGAAAATTATCGATCGTGTTTGTTGGCGCTTTTTCTGACCGTATTTTTTTTGATTTTTTGGCAACGTGAAAATGCAAACACCGTCTTTTTATAAGGATAAAAAATGAAACAACTCATTTCTCTCGTGCTGCTCATAACGGCATTTCAGGGGCTAGCAGAGGAGCGTCTCAGCTACCGTGTGCTGATGGCCGGGGAAGATATTGGGCACCTTGAAATTGAGCAGAACGGAGAACGCCTCAATATTGATTTTGACTATAAGCAAAATGGTCGTGGACCTACGATCAAAGAGGCGTTAACCCTAGACGACCGTGGCTACCCAGTCGATTGGTCAATTACTGGCCAGACAACCTTTGGCAGCGGTATTGACGAATACTTTCGCGCCGATGATGGTGTGGCACGCTGGCGAGATGCGACGGGGCCCGGGAGTGCCTCTTTCACCGATCAAGGGGCGTTTTACATTGTGCAAAACGGTAGCAGTTACGCCAATGCACTTTTAGCACAGGCATTACTTGCGACACCCGAAAAACGCCTGGCGGTTTACCCCGGAGGTGAAGCATCCATTATTCCCCGCATGCGCCGAACCTTGGCGGCTGATGGCGTTGAAATTGGCATTACCGCTTATCAAATACTAGGGCTTGATACAGCACCTCGCCTCATTTTTCTCGACGATGAAGGAGAGTACTTCGGTACGGCAAGCCCACGATTTGCTTTGGTTAGGGCGGGTTTTGAGGCTATCGAAAAACAACTTCGGGCCTTGTCTGAAGAACTGTCTACCGATCGCTTTGTGTCAATTCAGGCAGAGGTCGCTCATAAATATACCGACCCAATACGCATCAAAAATGTCCGGGTTTTCGACCCTGAAATACTCGGCCTAAGTCCTCTAAGCGACGTTGTTTTTTATGGTAATCGAATCAGCAGCGTTCAGGCCGCGGGCAGTCCGCGGTCAGGCCGAGAGGTCGTTATTGAAGGTGGCGGTGGTACTTTGGTGCCTGGCATGTACGAAATGCACGGACACCTCGGCCAAGACAATGCCCTTCTCAATATTGCAGCGGGGGTTACCTCAGTGCGAGATATGGGCAACGAAAATGATGTTCTGGAAGATCTTATGGCCCGAATTAACCGTGGACTCATTGCGGGCCCACGCATCACGCGGTCCTGTTTTATTGAAGGCGAAAGCGAATTTGCATCAGCCACAGGTGAAACTGTCTCCACCCTGGAAGAAGCACTGGCAATGGTTCAATGGTGTGGCGCGAGAGACTTCCACCAAATCAAACTTTACAACTCGATGAAACCGGAATGGGCCGAGGCACTGGTTGAGGAAGCGCACCGCCTAGGGCTAAGGGTTGCCGGACATGTCCCAGCCTTTTCTAACGCCGACGCTATGATTGATGCGGGCTTTGATGAGATTACCCATGCCAACCAACTGATGTTGGGCTGGGTACTACAGCCCACAGAAGACACTCGTACTCTGTTTCGCTTTACCGCCATGAAGCGCTTTCCAGACCTCGATATCGACGCCGATATCGTGACAGCCACACTCTCGAAAATGACGGAACAAGGCATTGCCCATGACCCAACGGCTGCCATCCATGAACATGGCCTCACGGCTGTAGACGGACAAGCCGCGCCCATGGCGAGGGCGATTATTGATCACCTTCCCACCAATGAGCAGCGCTCGCTCAAGCAGGAACTGTTTGGGACATCCTCTGCACAAGAGCGCGAAGAGTACGTCGCAGCCTTTGAATTCATCATGAAAGTTCTGCAGGAGCTGCATGAACGGGGCGGCTTATTGGTGCCCGGAACAGACCTAGGCGGCTCATTTTTTTATCATCGGGAACTGGAATTATTTGAACAACTCGGGATGACACCCGCAGAAGTGTTGAAACGCGCTTCTTGGGATATGGCCGACTATTTAGAACAAAGTGAAGACTTGGGGTCTATTAAAAAAGGCAAATATGCCGATTTCTTTTTAGTGCCCGGCGACCCTACCAAGGACCTCAGTGAAATAAGACGCATTCAGATGGTGGTGTCCGACGGCGTCATTTATTTCCCAAGCGAAATTTACCCAAATTTTGGCATCCGCCCCTTCGCCACCTCGCCTACCCTTGAGATCCCGCCTGAGGTGGGCGCGTCATAAAGTAACAGGGCCTAAATTGGGTTCACGGGCCCAGGTTGCTTAATAGACCTTCACTTGAAAGCCTTATTTAACGAGGTGCAGTTGCCTTTGCCGGCCCGATAAATAGCGCACCTGCTGGCCATCATAAATAGCGCTCTGCTCCAGCTTCATCTGAACGGGTTCGTTGTTCCATTCAGGGATATTGACCGTAACCCGACCTTCAATAGCATAACCGGTCATCGGATAGAGCAGCCAGTCACCTCGACCCACAGTGGGCCCCTGGTTATCCCACATGCCAATGGTCGGCCCGGGCGCATGCCCAAAAACACCCAAGGGATGCGTGTAGATGGCATGGGTGATTTTTTTATCCTGAAGACGCTCTTGTGCCGCGGCTAAAATTTCATTACCACTGCGTCCGGTTTTAAACTGCGATGTCAGTACGTCTTGCCACTCGTTACCAATCCCCATCGCCCGCACCAATCCAGCCGGTGGCGATGTTTCATCGAGCTTTAAAACGTAGCCCATCTCCTGCGTATCGGTACACAAACCCAGGTAACAAAGCCCCACATCGGTATGCAGTAAATCGCCACGCCGAATAATCGTCTGGGCATAACCTGCACCCAAGAATTCGGCACTGCCATAGTCTGCCCCCTGCCACTGCCGATTCACGTCGGGGTGGAACCAGGGTTCAAGGCCAGCTACCTCAAAGCGCTCTCGAATGAACCAAGCGACCTCTCCAAGGGTGGTCACACCTGGCGTGATGACACGATCACTGAACGCCTCAGCGATGGTACTTCGGGCAATAGCCACGCCCCGCTGCCAGACCTCGATCTCGGCAGGCGTGCGGGTTTCCAGCCAGCGCACCACGAGATTTTCAGAGGAGACCAATCGCTTTGATAAATCGTCGCCTAATGCCGTTGTGAGCTTTTTGTACAAGCCGTGACTTAAGCCGTCGGCAACTGGCCAAGTATCGCTGACATTGACAGCAATTTTATTGGGGTCTCGAGCTTCGACTAAATCTGCTAGTCGCTGCCACTGAGCGTTGAGATCACCACCCTCCCAAACGGGCTCATACAGCTCGCCCAAGGGGTAGCGACTAATGGTAAGACGCTCAACACCTTGCTCAATACCTCGATCGTGGAACAGCAGCATCGTTGTTCTACGCGCGGTAAATCGGGGTTTCGGTACGAGAGACAAAAACGTAGGGTCATCGTTGTATTCCCTAGCGATCACCAGCCACAGATCAATGTTTTGCTCTCGCATCAACTTAGGCAGCAACTCATCAAGTCGTTCAGCCAGTAATCGGTTCTCAATAACGGGTCGCTGAGCAAACGACGCCATTGTTGGCTGCCCATAAGCATGAGATAAGCATGCCGCTGTAAGAAAAATAGCCATTAGTGTTTGAAGCACGCCCACCTCTCCCTATTTCTTATCGCCCCGTTCAATCGCACCGATGCGAGGGCAATATCTGTGATCAATAGACACTCTAAATTAACTTTGGACGCGATGTAATCAAAGGTTTTTTGAGAACAAGCAGTGGCACATAGGCCTCAGCCAGTGATTGACTCCGGCTGGTTTTTTTCAGTCACTGCTGGCAATCCGAGACGGGTCTGATAGGTTACGTCTCAATGTTTACCGTCAATAGCCAATGGGTATAAAACTAAAAAGATGAGACGGCATCACAAAGCCACCCCGTCAATGCTGCGCCTACCCCCATAAGATTTCTGGTCCATAGGAGACTACTAGTGACGCCTGAGCCCGTAACCCATGTTGAAGCTGCTGGATTTTATCGAGGTTATAACCGCGGTATCGCGGTCTCAGTGAAATTGATTATTGTGGTGTTAGTGCTTTGGACAGCGACCACACCCAACGCAGCTGACATGCTCCTTACAGTACAGGCCGCCACGATTGAGTATTTTGGGGGTTGGTACATTGGCGCGACTGCCCTATTTATGCTGCTTTGTGTTGTTTTAGCCTTAATTCCAGGAACAGGATCACAGCGGTTGGGTCTGCCAGATACCCAACCGGAATTTAGCCGGTTCGCCTGGTTTTCTATGATGTTTGGTGCCGGTATTGGTGTGGGGATGCTTACCTACTCTACGGCGGAACCACTTTATCACTTTGGCAACAATCCCGATGTCATCATGGGCCACGCCGAAAGTTTAACCGCCGGCAATGTGGGTCCCGCGTACAAATGGACATTGCTGCATTATGGGTTAACGCCCTGGGCCTGCTATGCCGTTGTAGGCCTATCTCTGGCGTATTTTTCTTATCGCCGAGGCATGCCACTCACGATTCGCTCGCCCTTTAGCGCCATGCTCGGTAACCGCAGCAGCACGATTGCAGGAGCCTTCGTGGACACCGCAGCCATTTTGGCCACCTTGATTGGTATTGCGGTTACGATTGGCTACGGAGTAACACAACTGGCCTTTGGGGCCCATCACATTACCCAGTGGTCTTGGATAATTCGGGAAAATCAGCCAACCACACTGGCTCTGGCCGTTGCTGTTGGCATTATTGTGTTGGCCGCTATGGCATCAGCCCTGTCCGGTTTGGGCAGAGGTATTAAGTGGCTTTCCAACCTCAATATGGTGCTCTCCTGGCTACTTCTACTGATATTCCTCGTGTTTGGTGCGACGTGGTTTGCCGGCGAAGTGTTCCTACAGGGCCTGGTAGACTATCTCGCGGCTTTACCCACAATGTCATCGACGATCTGGTCTGACACGTCAACGCAGGAAGGGCTGGCACTCGCGCAATGGCAATCTAACTGGACTATATTTTATTGGGCGTGGTGGATCGCCTTCACGCCTTTTGTTGGACTATTTTTAGCGCGGGTGTCTCGAGGGCGAACAGTGCGAGAGTATGCTGTGGGCGCCATTATTCTGCCTTCACTGATGTGCTTCGCCTGGCTTTGCATTATTGGCGGCACAGCACTGGACTTGGAACTGTCAGGCGTGGCAAACGGCACCATCTTAGATGCCGATCTCTCGGAGCAATTGTTCGCAACGGTTGATGTACTGTTCGAGGCTGCGTGGGCATTCCCGGTGGCTTGCCTATGTGTGCTATTGCTGCTGACCTACCTCATCACCTCTGCCGATTCTGCCGTATTAGTCGTCAACACGATCGTATCCGGGGGGTTGGAACAGGAACATGCCTCGCAACATATTGTTCTATGGAGCTTACTGCTGGGGCTAGTCATCATCACGTTGTTGATGGCGGGGGGCTTAGAAGCGCTGCGTTCAGTCATGATTATTGGCGCCCTGCCCTTTTCGGGAGTCATGTTTTTCATGATGCTGTCACTGATAACGGCCATGTGGCGAGATCGCAATGGGGTCTCCACCACAGCCAACACCCTGCGTTCTTAGTATTGCGACGAATGTGGTCATGAGACACGCTTTACTCACGAACCCACAGAGCGAGACCAACGGCCAATGTCCTGCGAGCTGTCGCGACACCGGTTCGTTTTTCCGCACTTATTTGAAAAAACCCGTCAGGTTTATCCTTCAATTCACCTTTAACGCGACGGGGTTGTGTCATCGCGCCACGACAGTACGCGGTATCGTTGTTATCTTTCTCAGACTGATAGCGACAGAACCCGTCAGTCGTTTTACTCACTTGAGGACACCGAATTTTGAGTTCACACGACACCACTATTGATCACCTAGTCATTGCCGTTTCGGACCTCGCTAAGGCCAGTGACGATTACGCTCTGCTATTAGGGCGCAACCCTAGTTGGCAGGGCCAACATCCCGATTATGGCACTGCCAATACACTTTTTAAGCTCGACAATACTTATATAGAACTGTTGGCTGCCCAAGGATCAGGGATCGGAGCAGATGCGGTCGCCTCAATGCTGCAGTCGAAACGACATGTCCTTGGCGGCCTAGTGTTTGGGACACAAAATAGTGAGGATTTTTTGGCGCGGGCGAGAAACGCAGGACTAGCGGCGAGCGATCCGGCCCCTAGCCACGGTATCGATGATTTAAGCGGTAATCGGCGCGACTGGAGCAATGTGTTTTGGGATCCCGCTGCTGCCCGAGGCATTTTTTCCTTCTGTATCTGCCATGACAAAGCGTCGTATCTTCCTCCCGCACCGGTCATTACAACAGCTCCAATTAGCGCCGTAGATCATGTGGTGGTAACGACTCAAGATGCTGACGCAGCTAAGCGATTTTATGGTGACCAGCTGGGTATTCGATTGGCGTTGGAGCAACATGTACCGCAATGGGGTGGCACCCAGCTTTTTTTCCGCGCCAGTTCGATGAGCATAGAAGTCATTGCTTCGGAAAAATCTGGCGCTGAGGACAGTCTTTGGGGACTTGCGTTAAAGACTGAGGATATTGAGGCGACACAACAACGGCTTAATGATGCGGGCGTAGAGGTCTCTGAAATTCGCGACGGCCGAAAAGCGCAAACCCGAGTCTGCACTGTTAAATCTCATGCCTTGGATGTACCCACGTTGCTTATTGAGCACCCGCCCACTTCGGGAGTGGGGTAAAACGTCGAACGAGCTCACCCTAAAAAGCTAAGCCAATAAACGTACCCGACGCTACTGCGACGGGCATCACGGCACAGTTACTCGGAGCGGCAAGCCGCGTCAGAAATAAAGAATCGGCCAGCCGGTAAATCTTCCATACCGTGCACGATATAGTGCCAAGAAACTCCCGCCTCAAGCTCGAACCTTTCCTTACCATCATTACAGCTACGCTCTGCAAGGTTCATTCGAGCCGACTTAAGCGTGCCATGGTCTACCGTGTGCGCGGGCATATGAATCATCCTAAGGTCATAGCGCAAGCCCGAAGGAATGACACTCACCCCGGTGATTTCACTGTACTTATCAATTTTCGAGGGGAGTGTTGGCATGAGTTCCGAGACCAGTCCCTCTAAATAGGCACGATCAGTCGGTTTAAGCTCAACACTCGCCTCGCTGCTTGACTCATTACAGCCCAGCAAGCCAGCAAAGAGCGAGGCGCACACCGCCATAGACCAATGACGACTCAATGGCACATAGCGGAGGCATCTCGAAGGAGCCCCACACCTAATAGCCAATAATAAGTCTGCCACCATCACAGCACCTTGGGTTTTGCGACCCATCAAGCTTTTCAACAGTGGGGTATAACAACCGGCTACTCTGTTGAAGTCTACCGAGCACTTCCTAGACAGTGAAATGTGTCACTTTTTAAGGAACTATTCGAGCCCTTGTTCTGGACAGGTCTCTCGTTAAATATTATCCCCGGGGTTAATACCCAGTTTGTTGAACCAATTCCTGTTCAAAAACGTCACTACAGGGCGCTTTTGACAGTGGCGCACCCAGCGCTGCAACGTTAAGCTCAGAAACGTTTGGGACACAGGATAACGGCCGTGTCGATTAGTGTTTTTGATTTATTTAAAGTCGGTATCGGACCCTCCAGTTCCCATACGGTGGGGCCAATGAATGCCGCACGACTATTTGTCTCAGCCCTTGAGGATTCTGGTCAGATCACGCAATGCGGACGAGTCACCGCCGAACTTTTTGGTTCACTCGGTGCAACCGGCGCGGGTCACGGATCGCCGAAAGCCATTATTTTGGGGTTGTCTGGGGAATCTCCCGAAACGGTCAGTATCGAAGACATCCCGGCCCGAGTAGAGCAGGTACGAGAAACAGGAAAACTCCATTTACAGGGTTCTCACGAGGTGGTCTTTAACTATCGTGATGACTTAATTATGCATCGTACTGAAACGCTACCTTTTCATCCCAACGGCATGCGTTTCACCGCCTTTACCAAGGACGGCAACACCCTAGAAAGTCGTGTCTACTTTTCCGTAGGCGGTGGCTTCGTTGTTGATGAGACTGCGGATAAAACCGACATCATTGTCGATGACCCCACACCCACGCCTTACCCCTTCACCACCGCAGATCAATTGCTGGCTTTATGTCGCGAACACGGTCTCTCCATCCCAGCTTTAATGATGAGCAATGAATGTGCCTGGCGCACTGAAGCTGAAATTCGCCGAGAACTACTGTCACTCTGGGAAGTCATGGATGCCTGCATCACCCGAGGCTGCAATACTGAAGGAGTGATGCCTGGGGGTCTAAAGGTGAAAAGGCGAGCGGCCCAGTTGCATCGCCAACTCAAGCGTCAAGGCGACTCTTTAGGAGATGAGTCTCTCAACACCATGGACTGGGTGACTCTTTATGCTTTAGCGGTCAACGAAGAAAATGCCGGGGGTGGACGTATTGTCACCGCACCCACCAATGGGGCAGCAGGCATACTACCGGCGGTACTTAAATATTACCTCGCACATTGCCAGGGTGCTCGGGAAGAGGATATCTGCCGCTTCCTTTTGACGGCGGGTGCTATTGGAACGCTATATAAAATCAATGCGTCAATTTCTGGCGCCGAGGTTGGGTGTCAGGGCGAAGTGGGCTCGGCCTGCTCGATGGCCGCGGGGGCCCTCGCCGATGCACTCGGTGGAACGCCACAACAGGTCGAAAATGCGGCCGAAATTGCTATGGAGCACAATCTTGGTCTCACTTGCGACCCGATTGGAGGCCTGGTGCAGGTACCCTGCATTGAACGCAATGCAATGGGAGCTATAAAAGCGATCAGTGCCGCTAGAATGGCGTTGAGAGGTGACGGGCAGCACTTTGTATCGCTTGATCAGGTCATTCGTACCATGCGCGACACAGGACGGGATATGCAGGATAAATACAAAGAGACTGCCAGGGGTGGCCTTGCCATTAATGTGCTCGAGATGCCGGTCAGCTTGATCGAGTGCTGAACCCA
>CALKNZ010000063.1 GCA_938091995.1 uncultured Luminiphilus sp.
GGTTGGTCCCGGAGTATGGTTCCATCCGGTAAAAAGATGGGGTTTTGATCGTCAACCGAGTTAAAGCCGCCGCTTTTAAAGCCTTCCGCATAACTCACATACAGCAGGTGATCGTCAGCAGGCCGCCAATTGATAGAACCCGCCGGCATCAACTGATCGGTGTCTCGCTCCTCATTAAATTCATGCGCATAAGAATCAAATGAGGCGCCCATCAGGCCGTGTAAGAGCGGATTAACTGCGGGGGGAACCGGATTCGTAATGCCGGTGGCACCCTGTGTAATGTCGGTGACGGCAAACACCTTTTTGGTTTCCTCGGTGTAACGTAAACCTGCTGTGATGCTAAGGGTCTCTGTCAAATCAAAAGTACCCTGCAGAAATACCGCCCACGACTCTGTGTCTTGAACCCAACGGGAGAGTCGCGCCACATCCGTGTACATGGTTAGTCCCTCTACGCCTGGCGGTAAAGAACCTGGCGGAAGACCCAGACCAGCCTCAACACCCGCTAACTGCGCAGGGCTGTAAGCCAAGAAAGTCGGAAAGCCACAAGCCCCAAGTAGCTCTGGCACAGGGCAAGTGATTAATCGCATCAGGTCGGGCTGACCTAATGAACCCCTGACATTTACCAAGCGGTCAATTTCCTGCTTTGAATCAATATAGTTGGCCCCCGCCACCCAACTAAAGCGCTCTGAGGGATCTGATGACAGTCGAATTTCTTGGCTGAACTGCTCGTATTCAGAATCGTCACTTCGTCCAATGAATTCAACCGGCAAAAAGTCGGCATCAATACCATCTTCGTACTCGTAACTTGACACACCGGTCACGGCCGCAAAGGTCATACCGTTGTTAAATTCGTGCTCAAAGTTGACCGAAAATTCATGGTTCTGAGTATCGGTTCCCTCTTTGCGCTCAGCGCCATCAGTACCGGAAAACGCAGCACCACCGATTGAATAACCATCGCGAAACGTATCATTTGACGAGGCCTGAAAATTAGGGAAGGCGAGGCCCATCGTGGCATACATTGCCTGGTTCGACGCAGGCGCATTGGGCAACGGTTGGAACGTAGTGACCGTAGCCGCGCCGCCCTGACGAACGAAATCACTGTAGGTGTATCGAAGCGCTAGGGTCGTTTGATCTGAGGGCTCCCACTGCGCGCCGATGCGAGCAATTGTTTCATCGGTGCTAGGCATATCATTGCCCCAAGCATTCGGTGACGAGTTGTCGAGATAGCCGTCAATTTCACGATCCATAATCGACAAACGCATAGCGAAAGTGTCTGACAGGCTGCCGCTGACATAACCCTCAAAATACTTACCATTGTCACTCTCAAAACTCGCAGCAACTCTGCCAGACAATCCCTCGCCTACCTTTGGGGCCGCAGTGCGAACGTTGATCGCGCCTGCCAGCGTATTCTTTCCAAACAGGGTTCCCTGAGGCCCTCTCAGAACCTCAACCTGCTCCAGATCAAACAAACCCAGTCGTGCCTGTCGGCTCTTGCCATAGTGCACGCCGTCAACAAACATGCCGACCGACTGTTCAAAAGACTGTTGAGCACCTACTGATATGCCCCGCATAGTAATGATTGTATTGACCGCGTTTTCGGTGACCGAGAAGTTGGGCACATAAGCACCCAAGTCGCCTAAACCCCTAATGGAGGCATCCTGGATTTGCTTGCCGCTTATCGCGGTTACAGAGATAGGAACATCTTGCAAACTTTGGGTACGCTTCTGAGCGGTTACCAGAACTTCTTCGAGCTCTGCCGCCCAGGTACCCATAGAAGTAGCAGCAACGGCTGCGCCCAAAGCCAACTTCGACATGACTTTCTTCATAGAGGAACTCCTGACTATTAATATTATTTTTAGTTGTTCTGTTCGGAGTAAAACATGCTGAGTTGCAAATTTGCCACCCAAGGATGCAAAATTGTTACATTGCCTGCAACAGTTAATTTTATATAGTAGCACTCACCAAATCTCCTGACGGCACCAAAAATCGGCCCAGCAACTCAAACATTGCGTCAAATCATTGCTAAAGCCGCAACCACCCCCGGGCAGTAACAGCCCCCTTAAAAAATCGGGCCCCACCCTCAACCTGCGTCATCTGAGGTGATTGTTTCACGCAGGGCCGAAATTACCGTTTGTGCCGCAGGTGAGAGGGTCACACCACGGCGAGTAATAATGCCAATGACCCGAGTCACGGTAGGGTTTTTTATAGGGATGAAACGTAGCGTTGAAGCACCATCCTGAAATGCCAGCCTAGGTAAAGTCGTATAGGCGGTCCCCGTCTCTAACATAGCCACTATGGAAATCATTTCGGAAATGTAAATTCGACTTTCAGCCAGCAACTCCTTGGCAGGTGTCGCCTCTAGCAGCCGAGAGGTACCGTTCCTTATCATCGTTTGGCCAATCAAATCATGCCAGCGCAAACTATTGGCATCGGCGAGGGAATGCGTCTGATGACAAACGACACCGACGGCATCCTTCAAAATAGGCTCAAACTCAAGATCTTCAGCGTCGGCCCAAAGAGAGCTGACGCCAAACTCAACCTCCCCTGTGCGTACCATATCTGCTACGACATCAGCAGGGCCATCGTGGAGTCCAACCTCTAAACCCGGGTATTTACGCAAAAAGTGATTGAGAACAGAGGGCATATACCGCCTTGCGATCGAAGGAGCTGTAACCACTTCGACACGCCCACTGCGTCGATTGATGACGTCATCGAGATCTTTAACGATGCGATCGTGCACACCCAGTAACTCCCGGAATCGAGGAATACACATTTCACCAAAGGGCGTGAGCCGACCAGCGCCCTGCTTTTCAAGCAGCGGGGCGCCCAAGCTGTCCTCGAGTTCTCGAATCCCCAACGACAGTGCAGGCTGCGTTCGATGGAGGTGTTTAGCCGCAGCTTTGTATCCACCCTCATCGACAATGGCCAGAACGTATCGCAGCTGCTGCAGCTTCAATCCCTTACGCATGTACCGCCCCAACTATTAATAAGTTTTTTTTATATTTAGATTGATTTAATTAATTTTCCTTATCTAACACAAGCCGCTAGCCTATGGCAATCGCCATTAGTTTCTCACCACAGTTCGGGAGTTCATCATGTCAGAACAACACGCCCTTTATATTGACGGTAACTGGGTGAACACCCCTGAAGCCATTGCCAACCGGAACCCCTCCGACACCGACGATGTTATAGGGCACTACGCCCAGGCCAATGCCGAGCAGGTTAAAGAGGCCATCGACGCCGCCAACAGAGCGGTAGCGCAATGGGGACAGTCTCCTCTGGAAACCCGCTACCAAGTCCTTATGGCGATCGGTGATGAACTGATAAAGCGCAGCGCAGAACTGGGGGAATTATTGGCCCGAGAAGAGGGTAAAACTCGAGCTGAGGGTGTCGGTGAAGTTTATCGCTCGGGCCAATTTTTTCACTACTACGCCGCGGAGGTTCATCGTCAGATCGATGATCGCGCTGAATCTGTTCGACCCGGTATCGAGATAGAAACTCGCCGAGAGCCCGTCGGCGTGGTCGTCGTTATCAGTCCCTGGAATTTTCCTATGGCAACGGCAGTGTGGAAAATTGCTCCCGCGCTGGCCTTTGGAAACTCGGTCATTTTGAAGCCCGCGAATCTTGTCCCAGCTAGCGCTTGGGCACTTACCGAAATTATTGCACGCCAAACTGCCCTCCCCTCTGGCGCCTTTAACCTGCTGATGGGAAGTGGCAGTCAAGTCGGTAATACATTGATTAACAGCGATAAAATCCACGCGGTGAGCTTTACCGGGTCGCTACCTGTTGGACGTCAAGTTGCCAGCGCAACGGCTGCAAACCTGGTGAAATGTCAGTTAGAAATGGGCTCTAAAAATGCGTTGATTGTTGCCGCTGACGCCAATTTAGAAGTCGCCGTCAATGCGGCTTTCGTCGGCGCGTATAGCGGCACGGGACAAAAATGCACCGCCTCATCTCGCTTAATTGTTGACGCCCACGTTTATGACGAGTTTGTCGCGAGGCTGGGAGAAAAGCTTTCTGCAACCCGTGTCGGACATGCCCTTGAGGATGGTGTGGACATGGGTCCTATCGCATCAGAGGAACAACTAGAAGCCAACCTTGCCTGGATTCAGCGAGGGCTTGAAGACGGCGCGCAGCTCCTACAAGGTGGTGAACGAATCAGCCTTGATAAACCGGGCTATTACATGTCGCCAGCACTCTTTGTCGACACCGACAATGCCATGGCTATTAACCGCGAGGAATTATTTGCCCCGATAGCCAGCGTCATTAAGGCCCAAGACTACGAGCATGCGCTGGAAATACTTAACGATACTGAATTTGGGCTGACTGCAGGTATTATTACCCAATCACTCGCACTGGCTATGGACTTCAAGAAGCGCGCGGTCAGCGGCTGTGTCATGGTCAATCTGCCCACCGCAGGAACCGATTATCATGTGCCCTTTGGGGGTCGCAAAAACTCCAGTTTTGGTCCTAGAGAGCAGGGGCAATATGCGCGAGAGTTCTACACCACCGTTAAGACCACCTACATTCAAGCCTAACTAGCCGGAGAGCGCCATGAATCCAGCCTGGACCGTTGTCGATGGACTGCAATACTCTGCTTGGACACGAGAAGTCTTTGAACAAATGCGCGCCGGCGGCCTCAACGCGGTGCACGTTACTGTGGCTTACCATGAAACCACTCGCGACACGCTGACACGACTGGGAGAATGGAATGCGCGCTTTGAGGCATTCCCCGATTTGATTACGCCCGTATTCGAGCCAGCAGATATTGAACGCGCGAAAAAAGATGGCAAGATTGGCATTATTTTTGGCGCACAAAACTGCTCGCCAATTGAAGATGAAATAAGGCTTGTCGAGATCTTTCGGCGAATGGGCCTAATGATTATGCAGCTAACCTATAACAATCAAAGCCTGCTCGGCTGTGGCTGTTACGAAGCTGAGGACAGTGGCCTGACTCGTTACGGCAAACAAGTTGTGCGCGAGATGAATCGGGTGGGCATGGTCATCGATATGTCTCATAGCGCTGAGCGATCCACACTGGAGGCGATCGAACACTCACTGCAGCCGGTGATTATCTCCCACGCCAACCCCAGTCATTTTCACCCCGCCCTGCGTAATAAAAGTAACGCCGTGATTGATGCAATCGCCGAGAATCAGGGCTTGCTGGGATTTTCTTTGTACCCTTTCCATTTGAAAAATGGTCCGCAATGCTCCCTTGAAGATTTTTGTGACATGGTCGCCTGGACCGCAGACCGCATGGGTATCGATCGCATCGGCTTGGGCTCTGACCTGTGCCAGAACCAGCCCCAAAGTGTTCTAGAGTGGATGCGTAACGGGCGCTGGTCTAAGGCTATGGATTATGGCGAGGGCTCATCGGCCAACGCCGGGTGGCCCGATGCACTGACCTGGTTCAAAGACAGCCGCGACTTTCCAGGTATTGCAGCGGCACTTCAAGCGAAGGGTTTCAACGATGAGGAAACAGGAAAAATCATGGGCGGCAACTGGGTCAATCTGCTAACTCGCGTCGCCAAGCCCCAAGATATCAAGTCCCTTTCTGTGGAGGACGCTGCGTGATCGATGCGGTCCTACAAGCCGCTCGTGTTGCACCTGTACTGCGTACACCGGGTCTAGTTATGGACCTCGAGAGGCTGGGCACTCTCGTTCCAAGTCGTCTAAGTTTTGCGCGAAGCCTGATTCGTCAAATGGCGCGTCAGCGTTGGCAAATTACGCAGGAGTATTTCGCACTAAATGACGGTGGCTACGGTGAAGTCATCTATCGAGTGCAAACGCCCCATGGCCGCTATCACGTGGTAATTTTCTCACAATACATCGCCGACGAACAACGAACCGATCGAGTCATCGCCAATGCTTGGGATGTTACTTTTGGCCTCGTCGAGGGCGATGTTGAGGATTCGCTATTCCAGACGCTGGCAGAAAACGTGCCGCTCCAAGAGGCAGGCAGACAACACCCACGCTTACTGGTTATTTCCCGAGCTAATAAAAGCCTGCGCAATTTTGAAGTATTTGTGCAGTCCCTCGCTGCTGGAGAGCAGCCCCCAGTGGACGCCATACGCGAAGTGGGCTATCTCTACCGTACAACAGCCGTTTACGGCAATGGCAAGTTTGGTATTGCAGACTATGGTCGACTGCAGGGTAATCCAGATTTTCGCTATCCCTTTTCTGCTCAGATGACAGCAGTCTATGTGCTGCGACAATTTTCTATCGATCAGGCGGAGCACTTGGCAAGGGTTCAGGCTCCCGATACAGCAACTCCCCTTGCCACTGAATTACGTCGTTACTTAGGCATTGGTAATTCTACGGGGTTGGGCATGGCACCTTTTCTGATTCGCCACCCGCAGCTAATCAGCCAATGGATACATGCACGAGAGCAGGCCTTAGCCACGGCCAAAGCCCAGATCCCCTCAGAGGTCAGTCGACAACGATTACTTTCGTTATGCCTGAGGGCCCAGCGCTACATGGAAGAGACTGCAGTAGAAAATGCCGTGCAGGCTGAGCGCAACGCTACAGTCGTCGCTGAATTGACTGATATCATTCCCTGGCTAGAACAAATACCCCTCGATGATGCGTTGTGGCAGCAACTCACCGACTGGTCGGAAGCCGCTCAGACAACAGACACCCAAGAACTTTTGAACACCTTGCTGATCGAACTTTATCCCGAGTCAGTAGACATGCTTGAAGATGCTATGGCTGTCGAAGAGAAACTTGAACTCGTTCCAGACATGCCACTGGTACAGCTCAAGCAGGTTATAGAGACCCAGTTCGACTGGGCGCTGTCAGAGGACTTTGAGGCACCTGAAGCAAAGCACTGGTTTTGGTATCAATCTATTGAAAAGGAAGAACCCAGACTGGGCGTTCGAGGCGTCGATCCGGGGGAAAATAAAGAGCTGCCACTGGCCATAGCACCCCGCGTGCAGCACAGCTACGCCGCAGTTGCCGAATTTCTGGAAAACAACCCCAAGGCTCTGACCATTGATTTTCTTTTAGCAAAACCAAAATTTATGGAAAGCATCCGTCGCATTCAAACAATGGCCACCACCGCCTACGGCGAAATTCAAGGCAACTTGTGGCATAGGGACATGAAACCCATACATTTACTGCGCGCCAAACTTTCTTTCTTGGGCGCAACTCGCTTTGACCCCCGTGGAGATCGCTGGGTACGTGTCACCTTTTTCCAAGGCGCTCCGCTGATTGATGAACTGAACGGCGAGCCTACCGACTTGTTTGCCTTCGATGACTGGAGCTACGCGCTCGCACCCACACAAGCGGAAGCTGTCAACTCTGCAGTGAGCCAGGAGCCCCATGAAAGTCTCGTTTAACGAACTTCAGGGACTCTCACGTAAGGCCTTTATCGGTATTGGTTTTGCCGAAGGTCATGCCGACGATGCCGCCGATATGGTGACTTGGATGGAGAGCTATGACTTGCACGGTCTCGAAGCATTAAACATGGGCTTAGAGCATTTGATAGAAACAAACCCCGATACGCTTCCAGAAATTCTTTATCAAGACAGTGATTTTGCCGTTGTCGACGGCCATGACCTCAGTGTTTTACGGGCCTGTAACCTAGCCCTTGAGTTAGCTTTTGCCAAGGCTCGCTCCCGCGGGCTGTCGGTCATAAAAATACGACGCTGCCGACAACGACAGCTGATTATGGGATACCTTGCACGTCTGTCTGCAAGAGGCATGAATGTCACGGCCTTTTGGCGCCACGCACAAAAGCCTCTCACCGAGCAAGTAGTGGGCTTCCGGGCTAACTCTACCGTACCCTCTATTCGCGTTTACGCCGTCGAGGAAGTCCCTGAGGAAAATGAGCCCAACGATGGCATTACGCTATTCATGGCCAACCATGTCGATCTGCTACCCACTATGCGCTCAGACTTTAAGTACGACCTACTCGCCAAGCACGATGAGTCTGAGCTGCTCGCCGTCAGAGAGCGCGCAATGACCTCTGGCATCGAGGTATCCCCAGAAATGTGGCTGCGCCTGAAGGAACTTGCGCAGTACGCCTTGGTCGAATCTTTCGATGCGTCACACCTCGGTGCAGGACCTGCTGAATGAATTACGCGGGAGATACAGTGGTGCGCACAGCAGCAGGACCATCATTGATTGCCAGTCCAAGGCCAAGCTTTCACCAGTGCAATAACGACAACTAAAGGGAATTTTCTGTGCCAACTCATGATGTCACCAACACAGATGGGCCCCGTCGAGTAACTGCGATATCGGCGTTATTTGTGTGTGCGTTTTTAGGCCTTTTCTTTATCGACGCCGATCTGTTCTCAAGTTGGATTGACCAGTCGTTTGGGTGGAGCGCTCAGTACTTTGGCCTGTTTTGGCAGCTGCTGATGGTTGCAAATTTTCTGGTCGCCATTTTTCTCGCAACACGTCCCTATGCAAGATTTAAATTAGGCGGGAGGGACACACCGGAATTTCCCGCTTTTCAGTGGATCGCCATGGTGCTTTGCACGCTACTCGCAGGTGGCGGAGTGTTTTGGGCTGCTGCAGAGCCGGTGGCCCACTTTGTCACCACGCCCCCTTTATTTGCCAACGTAACCTCAGGTACAGCAGAAGCTGTTCCGCTGGCTCTCGCCCAGTCTTTTCTACACTGGGGATTTTTGGCTTGGTCAATTCTAGGGAGTATCACGGCGTTGGTGCTGATGCGACTACACTATGACTTGGGGTTGCCTCTCGCACCCCGAACACTGCTATATCCGCTCCTAGGTGAGAAAGGTGTTCGAGGCCCCGTGGGTGATATCGCCGATGTCGTGTCCATATTCGCCGTATTTGCGGGAACTGTTGGACCCATTGGCTTTTTAGGGTTACAAATTAGTTACGGCCTCAGCGCGCTCTATGAGACCCCCGACAGCACCACGATTCAACTCATTACTATTGCCGGACTCATGCTCATCTACCTCACATCTGCCGTGAGCGGCATGCACCGTGGCATTCAAATTCTTAGCCGAATTAATATCATTTTAGGAATCGCCTTACTACTATTTTTGCTGTTAGCAGGCCCCACAGCCTTTATTTTTCAAAGCTTTCTCGAGGGTTTACTTCAGCACCTGAAGTGGCTACCTGAGCAGGCGCTCTATCGAGGAGAAGCCGCTTGGTTTAACGACCCAGGCTGGCTCTCTTATTGGACCATTTTCTTCTGGGGTTGGTTTATAGGCTACGGACCGATGATGGCGATTTTTATCGCACGTATCAGCCGAGGACGCAGCGCTCGGGAAATTATTATTTTAATGTCCCTGATTGCGCCCGTATTAACCATGGCATGGTTCTCGATTCTCGGCGGCACGGGGCTGGGGCTTGAGATGGCCAACACAGGCACGATCACAGAGCCCTTCGAGGGCTTTAACCTGCCTGCCGTATTGCTCGCGATTACGCAATCCATGCCGTTCAATACCGTCATCTCATTCTTATTTCTGATCCTGACTGCACTGTTTGTCGCAACGACCGGTGACTCAATGACTTACAGCTTATCGGTGGTCTCAGCTGGTCATGACAACCCACCTCGGTCACTGCGTCTGTTTTGGGGGCTAACTCTGGGGGTGACGGCTATGATTTTAGTTGGCGGCCCTGAAGGTGGCGTCGGCAAACTTCAAAACTTTATTGTGGTTACTGCCGTACCCGTTTCGTTCCTACTCCTGCCTTCGCTCTGGGGCGTTTTCCCATTGTTAAGGCGCTCGCAATGACGGTGCCAGGCCCAACATTATTCGGCATCAGTACCTGTGTGCCGATGATGCAGCTAACGATGCGCAGTAGGGGTATAGCATGCCCTTAGGCCTCCTAAAGTATGGGCGAGGTAGTGATTACCCGTTCGAAAGCAAGCCCGATCTGCCGGGACCACGAGATCTTAAAAAGCACTACGACGTGGTGATTATTGGCGGCGGCGGCCACGGCGTTGCCACGGCTTACTATCTCGCCAAGTATCATGGCATTACCAATGTGGCAGTGCTTGAAAAAGCATATCTTGGCGGTGGCAATACGGCGAGAAATACCGCCGTTATACGTTCTAATTATCTCACCCCAGAAGGGGTTCGCTTTTACAGTGCGTCGGTCAGACTCTATGAAAACCTCGCCAATGAGTTTGACTTCAATATTATGTACTCTCGGCGCGGTCAGCTAACACTGGCCCATACCGATGCCACAGTGCGAGCCTTCCGGCAGCGGGCAGAAGTCAACAAACACTTTGGTGGCCGCACCGAGTTAATTGATCGCCAAAATATTGCTGAGTTGGTGCCCTGCTTGAATCTTGATCCTGCGGAGCTGCCCGTTATGGCCGGACTCTGGCATCAAGATGGCGCTACCGCACGCCACGATGCGGTCGCTTGGGGTTATGCCAGAGGCGCCACCCAGCGAGGCGCAGAGCTACACCAGTTGACCGAGGTCATTGGCATTGAAAGTCATGCCGAACAAGTAACAGGCGTCATTACCAATCGCGGTAAGATTTCATGCGGTTCGGTGATTCAAGCTGTCGCAGGTCACAGTGCCGTCATGTCACAAAAAGCCGGTTTTCCATTACCTATTGTGGCCTACCCGTTACAAGCCATGGTCACCCTGCCGGTCAAACCCTTTCTCAACCCGCTGGTAAGCTCTTCAGCGCTACATTGCTATGTACAGCAGACAAGCCGCGGTGAGATTGTGATTGGCGGCGGTTCCGACCCCTATCCGCTTTATAACAGCCGAGCCTCTCTGCCCTTAAAGGAAAGCTTGATCGCGAGTGCCGTCGATATGTTTCCTTTTCTCAGTGAGATGCGGCTGCTGCGGCAATGGGCTGGCATCACTGACATGACTGCCGACTACAGCCCAATCATGGGCCTCAGCCCATTACAAAACTATTACCTAGACGCAGGTTGGGGCACTTGGGGTTTTAAGGCAACGCCCATCTGTGGCAAGACCATGGCTGAACTTGTCGCCAGCGGCGGGCAAGTGCCTGAACTTATTCAGCCTTTCACTCTCGAGCGCTTTAACCACTTTCAGCAAGTCAATGAAATGGGTGCAACGGCGGCCAGTCACTAGGGGGCTAGATGAAGATAATGCATTGCCCTTTGAATGGGCCAAGAAATATTAGCGAGTTTGTTTACGGTGGGCAGGTCGCTGCCATGCCCGACCCCCAACAGTGCTCAGACAAAGACTGGGCGGGCTACGTATTCTACGAAGAAAATGCCATCGGTGTCGTGCGGGAGTGGTGGCAACACGCGCCGAGTAGCTATTGGTTTATTGCCGAACGCCACAATGGCACTGACGACATTGTGCGCACCTACGATCCCAGTGAATTATTTGATGAGCGCGTTGACTTCGCAGCGGGTGACAACGAATCATGAACCATCCAAGACTTGAACACCCCTTTGGGCAATTGATCGAACGCGATAACCCAGTGACCTTTGAATTTGAAGGGGAAACCGTTCAAGGTTATCACGGTGACAATGTCGCCTCTGCTCTGCTGGGCGAAGGCCGTTGGCTGATATCGCGCTCCTTTAAATATCATCGGCCCAGAGGGCCACTGTCACTGGCAGGTCACGACGCGAACACGCTAATACAGACTCCCACCGCAGCCAACCGGCTGGCTGAAGACCTGATGGTACAAGATCAGGAAACCCTTTCAGGGCAGAACTACTGGGGCTCGCTGAAGTCCGATTACTATAGCCTACTGGATCGACTGGGCCGCTTTTTACCCGTGGGCTTTTACTACCGAGCCTTTTACAAGCCAAAAGGTATCTGGCGCTATTGGGAAACAGTCATCCGCAACGCTGCAGGTTTGGGCGTGGCTAATCTCAAAACCACACCACGCTACACCGATAAGCAGTATCTCTTTTGTGACGTTGCCATTGTTGGCGCTGGCCCCGCAGGGCTTAATACCGCACTCACCGCCGCTTCGGGAGGCGCTGAGGTACTGTTAATCGATGAACAACCCCTTATCGGTGGTGCTCTTACCTATCATCGCTTTGCACTTACCGACGATCTACGTGAGCAAAACTTACAGGCTTTGTCTGCCGCAGTGGCCGCCCATAAAAGTATTCGCGTGCTCACAAATGCAACCTGCAACGCTTGGTTCAGTGATCACTACCTGCCGGTTTTCCAAGGTGACCGCCTGTACAAAGTGCGCGCAAAAACTTGTGTATTAGCCAGCGGTAGCAGCGAACAACCGGTCGTGTTTCGTAACAATGATCTACCCGGCATTGTTCTGTGCAGTGCCCTTGAACGCCTAATGCTCCATCACGGAGTCTGCCCCAAAGGACCCGCTGTCATTCTTGCCGGTAATGACGATGCTTACTTAACGGCCATTACAGCTGCAGAGGCGGGCTTATCCATCGCCGGGGTCGTGGATCTGCGATCCGAGCCTGATGATTCAGCACTGCTAGCGGCACTTAGTGAACGCGGCATCACCCTCTATCGAAATGCGACGGTTTTTGAGGCCCATAGCGATAAGTCAGGGGCGCAGCTGGGAGCCGTCACAATTCACTCTATCGAAAGTAAAGGTAAGGTAGGCGCGACCGCAACCCGCCTAGAGTGTCGCCTGCTTGCCATGTCTGCGGGGTTTATGCCCGCCTATCAACTGGCTTGTCATGGCGGCGCTAAACTGACTTACCACGATGACAAAAGCCAGTTCACCCTAACGCAACTTCCGCAAGGAATGCTTCTCGCGGGAAGTGTCAACAGCGTTCACGATTTCCATGCCGTCTGTGCCGATGGCCGCAATGCCGGCCGCGGTGCACTGCGGGCTTTATCGCTGGCAGCCGATGCCGATGAAACGGTTCATTGTGAACGTCTTGTGAATCACCCCTGGCCCATTTTCAAGCACCCCAAGGGCCGTGAATTTGTCGATTTTGACGAAGACTTACAAATCAAAGACATCATTAATAGCGCACGTTTGGGTTACCGTGACATTCAGTTGGTTAAGCGTTACTCCACCGTGGGGATGGGGCCCTCTCAAGGACGTCACTCGGCACTGACGACTGCTAGACTGATTGCTGATACCACCGAGCGTACCGTCACGGAGACCGGTGTGACGACGGCCCGACCACCGGTGAAGCCCGAGTCATTAGGTGTTCTCGCAGGTCGACGCTTTCATCCCATTAGGAAAACGCCGATGGACCAGCGTCACCGGACACTGGGAGCGCATATG